>JALVBM010000343.1 GCA_027010665.1 Chromatiales bacterium | reverse complement strand
GCGGTCCGGACACCACAGGAAAACCGCTCGCACAGGGAACCGGGACGACAGGTGCACGCTCTCCCGTCCTGCCGATCGCCTTCAGCGCTCCAACCGAACATCATTCCGGCTTCGCGGTATCGTCCTCCACGGCAATCCCGTTCAGTTCACACCATTCGATCAGCGCCTCGCGACTGCGCTGTTCCTGGTATTCGTACCATTTCTTCAGCAGGCCGGCATCGTCCAGTCGATTCTTGAAACGGTGCCAGCCGCCGCGCCGGCGCAGGGTATCGTGGATTTCCTCGTATTCCTGCGGCAGGAATTCATCCACGAATTCGAGCGCAAGCGGACGGCCGAGATCCAGATCGTGCCGGGTGGGCAGGGGCAGATAGCGGGGATTCTCGTCGATGTCGTCCGGCAGGGGTTCCGGATCGTCCACGGCCCCTTCCTCGTACCGATACAGGAATTTTTCCGTTTCCCGGTCGATCCAGACGCCGGCGTCCATTTCCATGTGGGCCGCGTCCTGATACATGAAGGCGAATTCCAGATCGGAGAGTTTGACGGGCATGGTCGATTCTCCCGGTGATCCATCGGTTCAGATGATAGCCGATCACCCCCCGTTTTTTCTTGTCCCGCGCATGACTGCCATCGTACCCCCATTCGCGGTTCCCAGCCTTTCCAGCCGCTTTTCGCTGTTGTGAAAGCGCATCCAGCGCGCCGTTTCGTAGATGGCGCGGGTCATCTCTTCCATCCGGCCGGCCACGTCCGGGTAGCGGTCGATGACGTTGGCGGTCGAATCGGCCGCCGCGGTGTGGGCCAGCAGCTTGTTGTGGCCGTTCTCCAGCATGCGGAAGTAGAAGTCGGGTGCGATGAGGCCGATTTCGTTCACGGGGCCGTGGGTGATGGTGAAGGCGTAGCGCTCGTCGGCGAAGCGCGGATCGAACAGGCTGCGACCGAGAGTGGTATTCACATGGGCCGGGGCGGCCAGGGAAGCCAGGGAGGCGAGCAGATCCACTTCCGAGGCGATGCGGTCGTCCTCGCGGGGCGGGAGCAGCTTCGGCGCGTGAAACAGCAGCGGCGTGTGGAGACCGGTGAGGATGAACTTGCTCTCGAAGGCCGGCGTGTGATCGCCGCCGTAGCCGGTGATGCCGTGATCGCCGTAGAACACGAACAGGGTGTTCTCGTACCAGGGTTGTTGCCGGGCCAGGCGCATGAACTCGCCGATGCTGTAGTCCATGAAGCGGAAGGAATTGTATTCCTTCTCGTTGAGGAAGCCGGCCCCCTTGTAGACGGCGGGATCGTGGTGTTCGAGTTCGAAGCGGCCGTGATCCTCGGGAATGGTGTAGGGCCGGTGGTTGCCCGAGGTCTGGATGATGGCGAAGAAGGGCTTGCGGCTTTCGTTCAGGGCGGCGGTGGCCTCGCGGAACAGATCGAGATCGGAGATGCCCCACACGTCGATGCGCGGCGCGGTGTAGCTGCCTTCCTCGTAGACGTGCAGGCCGGGGATATTGTGCTGCAGCAGGCCGCGGATGTTGCCCCAGTTGGCGCTGCCGCCAAGGAAGTAGAACTTCTCGTAGCCGGTGAAGGCGTTGACCAGGGTGTGCTGGCTGACCACCAGCGGATTGCGGCTGGAGGTCTTGCTGGTCTCCACGTCCGGAATGCCGGTGATGGCGGCCCACACCGAGCGGGCGGTGCCGGTGTGGGGGGCATAGTAGCGGGTGAAGGAAACCGATTCCTTCGCCAGGGCGTCGAAGTTCGGCGTGGGATTCAGCGGGTTGCCGAACAGGCCGGTCTTGTAGCTGGCGAAGGATTCGAGAAACACCATCACGATGTTGGGCCGTTTTGCGGCCAGCGGACCGGGCTGGTTGACGATGCGCCGGAAGTCGAGCTTCGCCTTGTCCGGCCGGGTGACGCCGAGCCAGGCGGCCAGGCGATCGTAGTGCCGGCGAACCGCTTCTTCGTCGTAGCGCACCTCGCGGTTCTTCAGGGTGTTGGCAAAGTAGAGGATCGGATTCATGGCCACCGCCGGTGCGAAGGCGTGGGGCGTGGCGAAGGCTTCGGACCAGCGCAGCGGATACCAGGAGAACTTGCCGTACAGGCCGAAGACCACCAGTACGAAGGTCAGGGCGATGGTGGCGGCCTTGCGCCAGCCGCGCAGGTGCGGGTTGGCATAGGTGGCGGCACGCCACAGCAGGTGATGCAGCACGGCCACGTAGCCGGCGATGAGCAGCGCCAGTCCCAGCAGGATCCAGACGACGGGATAGGTTTCCCAGACCATCTGCAGCGAGGTGGACCAGTTGTAGGCGAAGCGCAGTACCGTGGCGTCCATCGGCGTGTGCAGATAGGCGAAGTAGCCGAAGTTCATGAAGTAGAACAGCAGCAGCACGGCCATCGCCACGGCCAGGTAGCCGAACCAGAAATTGCGCTGCCAGCGCGAGGTGAAGGGACTGAACCAGCGGAAGCCGCCCAGCAGGAACAGCGGCAGCAGCACCAGCAGGGTCAGGCGCAGATCGTACTTGAAGCCCAGCCAGAAGGCGTGCAGCAGATCGCCGGCGGGGATCGGATCGGCCGGATTGCGGAACCACAGCCAGAAGGCCAGTCGGAGGAGCATGAACAGGGCCAGGTTCAGGGCCGTGAGGTTGATCAGGAAGTGCAGCAGGCGTGGCAATCGTTGCATGGTGACCGGCATCCGGGGAAAGAAATCATTCTAGCAGAGCCTTGTGCGCGTCGGCCGGAACGCGCGATGTGGCACAATGGCTGAACCGACAGACCTCGCCGGAGTCGAAACGTTCATGTCACGCCTGTCCCGCTGGTTGCCGCCCGGTCCCGCCCGCTGGTTCCTGCTGCCCGTCTATATGCTCGTCGGGCTGGCCCTGCTGTATGCCGTGGGGCGTCCGATCCACGTCTGGCTGGGCAACTTCTACAGCGGACCGCGTGCGCCGTACCTGCAGATGCCGTCGCCCGATGCCATGACCCTGCGCTGGCAGACGCCGCAGGCGGAGATTGGCGTGGTCCGCTACGGGCGCCGTCCGGATCGGCTCGAACACACGGCCCGCGAAGCGACACCGGGCGAGGAACACCGCCTCCGCCTCACGGGCCTCGAACCGGATACGCGCTACTACTATGCCGTGGGCAATCCGGACGGCAACCGTTATGCCGGTGCCGGCTACCATTTCCGGACCGCGCCGGTTTCCGCGGACGTGCCGGTGCGCTTCGCGGTGCTCGGCGATCCCGGGGATCCCACCGAGCAACAGAAGGCGGTGCGCAACGCCCTCACCGCCTGGCTGGAGCGCCATGCCCGTCCGAATCGTCCCTGGCTCGATCTGCTGTTGACCACCGGCGACAACGCCTACCGTTCCGGCAGCAACGAACAGTTCCAGCGCGGTTTCTTCGAACCCTATGCGGGCCTGCTGCGCAGCGTGCCGGTATTGCCGGCCTACGGCAATCACGATGCCCGGCGCCGGGTCTTCTTCCGGCTGTTCGACTTTCCGGCGCATGGCGAGTCGGGTGGCCTGCCCTCGGGCAGCAAGCGCTGGTTCGCCGTCGATTACGGGCCTCTGCACGTGGTGATGCTCGACACCACGTCGCAACCGGTGGTGCCTGGCCATCCCATGCTCGACTGGCTGCGCCGGGACCTGGCCGCCACCGACAGGCCCTGGCGGGTGGCGGTCATGCATCATCCGCCCTATACCCACGGCTCCCACGATTCCGATCGACGGCGCGACAGCCACGGGCGCATGTTCGAGGTACGCGAGCACCTGCTGCCGATCCTCGAGGCCGGTGGCGTGGATCTGGTCCTCGCCGGTCACAGTCACATGTACGAGCGTTCCCATCTGCTCGACTGCCACTACGGCACGTCGGGCGTTCTGGACCGCCCGGCCTCGCTGCGCGAGGCAAACGAGGGTGTCTATCGCAAGCGCACCGGCCCGCATGGCGGCACGCTCTATGCCGTGGTCGGCGCATCGGCCCGGGCCAATCAGGGGCCGCTGGATCATCCGGTGATGGCGGTCAGCGAGGCGAAGGTGGGCGTGCTGGTGGTGGATGTCGATGGTGACCGCCTCACCGGCCGTTATCTGTACCGCGATGGCAAAATCGGCGATCGCTTCGTGCTCAGACACGACCCCGCCGCGCCGGCCTTCGACAACGGCTGCCAGTCCTGACACCCGCAACGTGATTGCGGCCTCTGGCGGGGGACGCTGCATTTTTTCCGACGGCTGCCGATAATGGGAAGGGTGAGCCCTGAAATCCCCCGTCAGCACACGCCCATGGACAGTCCAGCCACCCGGCTCTGGCGTTTCGTCAGCCGCGGCAATCATCCCGATCTGCCTGCAGAGGAACGCCTCAAGCAATCGATCCTGACGCTGATCGCCCTGTTCATCGCCGTGCTGGCCGTGGGCTGGGGCACGCTGTATCTGCTGGCCGGCTATCCGGTCTCGGGCGCGATCCCCCTGAGCTATGCCCTGATTTCCTTTCTGAGCATGGGCGACTACTTCGTGCGCAAGCACTTCGCCTTCTTCCGCGACAGCCAGTTGTTACTGATCTTCCTGTTGCCCTTTCTGTTGATGTGGAGCCTGGGCGGCTTCGCCAACGGCTCGGCGGTGATGATCTGGGCGTTGTTCACGCCGCTGGCGGCGGTGTTCTTTGCCGACATGCGCCGCGCCATCGGCTGGCTGATCGCCTTCGTGCTGTTCACCGTGCTTTCGGGGATCCTCGATCCCATCCTCCGGTCGCGGGTGCCGCCCATGTCGGCGGACGTGAACGTGGCCTTTTTCGTGATGAATCTCGCCGCCAGCGGCATCGGCGTGTTCCTGGTGATGTACTACTTCCGGCGCGAATCGCTGGACGCCCAGCAGCGCATGGCCCACGCCAACCGGGAACTGGCCACGGCCTATCGCCTGCTCAAGGAGAACGAGGCGAAGATCCATGAACTGATGCTCACCGATCCGCTCACCGGCGTGGCCAACCGGCGGGCGCTCAACGAGCGGCTGCAGGTGGAACTGCAACGGTGTCATCGCTACGGGCGCGCGCTGGGCTGCATCCTGCTCGACGTGGATCACTTCAAGACCATCAACGATCGCCACGGTCATCTGATCGGCGATCGGGTGCTGCAGGCCCTCGCCCGGCTGCTCCGGTCGGCGGTGCGGGAACTCGATTTCGTGGCCCGCTACGGCGGCGAGGAGTTCGTGATCCTGTTGCCGGAAACGGATCTCGCCGGCGCCACCCGTTTCGCCGAACGCCTGCGCCGCGAGATCGCCGGGCTGCGGGTGCCGCGGGGACCGGCGATGATCACCGCCAGCTTCGGCGTCACCGCCTGCAACCCGGGCGACAGTCCCGACGATCTGCTCCGGCGGGCCGACGAGGCCCTCTATGCGGCCAAGCACGATGGCCGGGACCGGGTGGTGGGGCAGGCCTGAGCCGGTTCAGGGTGTGGGCAGCAGGGCCTCGAGCGCGCGGATCACGTCGGGATCGTCCCAGGCGATGGCGGCGTTCACACCGTAGCGGATGGTGCCGTCGGGAGCGATGACGAAGGTGGAGGGAAAGGCCACCACCTGCCAGCGGGCCGCGGTGCGCCCGTCCGTGTCCAGCAGCACCGGGAAGTCCACCTGCACCTTTTCCAGAAAGGCCCGCACCCGTTCGGGCGGCTCGGCGTAATTGACGGAAATCAGCCGAAAGGGGCGGCCGGCGAAGGCCTGGCGCAGCCGGTTGAGCGACGGGATCTCCTCGACGCAGGGCGGGCACCAGGTGGCCCAGAAGTTGAGCACCGTGACCCGGCCGCGGTAGTCGTCCAGGGTCCAGGCCCTGCCGGTCAAATCGGGCAGGGTGAAGGGCGACGGCCGCACCCGGCCGCGGTAGGGGCGGAGGCGATCGTCCAGGCCGCTGTCCTGCACGCTGGCCTGCACCGGCTGCCCCGGTAGAGGCAGGGCCGTCTTCGGTACCGGATGGTCACGCAGGCGTTCGATGGCCTGTTCGAAGCGGGTGGGCAGGGCCGCGCGGGCCATGCGGGTCTCGGCCGAGGTGTCGCCATCGTAGAACAGCGAGGTGACGCCGGGCAGGTGCCGCACGTAGACGGGCGCGTGGCGCTCGAGCCGCTCGAGCAGGGCCGGCAGGTGCCAGCGATTGCCGTTGCGCCCGGCCTGGAATATGAACAGGGGAACCGAGGTGGCCGCGGTCACCGGCAGGAAGACGGGCGGCTCGCCCAGACGGGGGATGCGGGCGAACAGGTTGGGCGAAAACAGGATCGCCCCGAGCAGCCGATCCGCGCGGTTGTCCGCCCGGCCCTGCCAGGCACGGATCCCGCGCAGGACCGGCACCGCGCCATAGCCGTTGCTCACCACCACCAGATCCCGATCCCGTGCCAGGCGGTGGATCGCCTCGCCAACCGGTCCCGCCGGCACCCGGCGCAGACTGCCGACGCCGGGCGGCAGGAACTGCGCCTCGGCCAGATCGATCTGCCAGACTTCCATGCCCCGTTCCGCCAGCGCCGCGGCCGCCTGCCGGTGGGCAGCATGCAGGCCGAAGGCCGCCGCGATCCACAGCACCCTTACCGCTGCATCGGGCCGGCCGTAGACCTCGAAGGTCCACTCCTCGCCGCCGGCGAACGTCAGCGTGTTCTCGCGCACGGGGCCGGCGCTCGCCAGGGCAGGCAGCAGGACAAGCAGCAACAGGCAGGCACGCATGGGCCTACTGTAACCCATGAGCGGCACGGCGCAATCAGCGATAGAAGCGATGCCGGCCGATGCGGGCCACCAGTTGCTTGTGCCGGGCCCAGCTCGGGCGGATGTGACGGGCATGATAGAACAGCGCGCCCTCCAGGCGGGGATCGCCGGCACCTGCCAGGGCTTCCCGGGCCACGGCCAGGCTCTGCCGCCAGGCCCGGCTGGATCGATCCGTGTCCGGCGACAGTTCGGTCCAGGAAAAGGCCGCCACGTAGCGGCCGCGCAGCCGGTCCCAGCGTTTCTCGAACACCACCGCGCACACGTCGTCGGGAAAGCGGGGCGAGGCGACGCGGTTGAGGGTGATCTGCGCCACCGCGAGTTGCCCGGCCCGCGACTCGCCCCGGGCCTCGTGGTAGACGTTCAGGGCCAGACAGCGCACCGCCCGCTCCCGCTCGGCCTGGGCGCGCGCCGACTGCACGAACAGAATCAGCAACACCAGCAGCACAAGCAGAGCGAGCAGCAGGACCAGCGGAAACCAGTCCCGCGAACCCACCCGCCAGCGCCATTGGTCGAGCCACAACCGGCCCGGACGAAAGTTCGGCAAACCCATGGGAAAAGTATAGGCCCGGCGGACGGGCAGGGATGTGATTCGTTACCGGAACCGGGGTACGACCGATCGCGAGTGAAAAACCCAACGCGAAGGCGCGAAGGCGCAGAGAACGCAAAGATCAGGATGTTGCGGACCTGCCTGGTGCGTTGCTGCGCGAACGCACTCTACATTGGATTTCGTGTAGGAGCGGCGCCCCCGCCGCGATGAACAAAGCCGTGATGCCCGAGAATGTTCCGGTATGATCGAGGCCGCGCCCCTGATTTTCCCAGTTCCTAGTTCCCAGTTCCCAGTCCCTGCACTGCCAGCGCCAGCGAAGCTGGCGCTGTCAGTGCCTGAAATGCCGCATCCCCGTAAACACCATGGCGATGCCGTGCTCGTCGGCGGCAGCGATCACTTCCTCGTCGCGCATCGAGCCGCCGGGCTGGATGACGGCGGTGATGCCGGCTTCGGCGGCCTGATCGAGGCCGTCGCGGAAGGGGAAGAAGGCGTCGGAAGCCATCACGGCGCCCTTGACCTCGAGGCCGGCGTGCTCGGCCTTGATGGCGGCGATGCGTGCCGAGTTGACGCGGCTCATCTGCCCGGCGCCGACGCCGATGGTCATGCGGTCGCGGCCGTAGACGATGGCGTTGGACTTGACGAACTTGGCCACCTTCCAGGTGAACAGCAGATCGGTCATCTCCTGTTCCGAGGGCTCGCGCTGCGTGACCACCCGCAGTTCGTCGTAGAGGGCCAGATCCGCGTCCTGCACCAGCAGGCCGCCATTGACGCGCTTGAAGTCGAGGCGCGGCGCCGGCTCGGCCGGCCACTGGCCGCAGGCCAGCAGGCGCACGTTCTTCTTGGCGGCCACCACGGCGGCGGCCTCGTCGCTCACCGCCGGGGCGATGATGACCTCCACGAACTGGCGATCGACGATGGCCCGGGCGGTGTCGGCATCGAGCGGCTGGTTGAAGGCGATGATGCCGCCGAAGGCCGATTCGGGATCGGTCTTGTAGGCCCGGTCGTAGGCCTGAAGCAGATCGGCGCCGAGCGCCACGCCGCAGGGATTGGCGTGCTTGACGATGACACAGGCGGGCGCCTCGTCGAACTGCTTGACGCACTCGAGGGCCGCGTCGGTGTCGGCGATGTTGTTGTAGGACAGTTCCTTGCCCTGGATCTGGTGCGCGGTGGCCACGCTGGCCTCGGCCGGCTCGGCTTCCACGTAGAAGGCGGCCTTCTGGTGCGGGTTCTCGCCGTAGCGCATGGCCTGGGCGTGATGGAACTGGCTGTTGAAGGTGCGGGGGAAGTCGCTGCGGGTGCCGTCGGGGCGGATGCTGCCCAGGTAGTTGGCGATGGCGCCGTCGTAGCGGGCGGTGTGTTCGAAGGTCTTCACGGCCAGGTCGAAGCGTACTTCGTCGCTTACGCCGCCGTCGTGCCGGCTCATTTCATCCAGCACCCGATCGTAGTCGGCGGCCTCGACCACCACGGTCACGGCCGCATGGTTCTTGGCTGCGGCGCGCAGCATGGTCGGCCCGCCGATGTCGATGTTCTCGATGGCCGTGGCCAGATCGCAGTCGGGATCGGCCACCGTCTTCTCGAAGGGATAGAGGTTCACCACCACCAGATCGATGGGGGCGATGCCGTGCTCGGCCATGATCGCGTCGTCGATGCCGCGTCGCCCCAGCAGGCCGCCGTGGATCTTCGGGTGCAGGGTCTTCACCCGCCCGTCCATCATCTCGGGAAAGCCGGTGTAGTCGGAGACCTCGGTAACCGGAATGCCGGCATCGGCGAGCAGTTTCGCGGTACCGCCGGTGGAGAGGATCTCCACGCCGTGTTCCGCGTGCAGGGCGCGGGCGAAATCCACGATGCCGGTCTTGTCGGAAACGCTGATCAGGGCACGGGTGATCTTGGACATGATGTGACCTTGGGGTTGGATGGTTTAACCGAAACGGCGGCGCCGGGATGCGATGTTTAAAAGTCTCATAATTATCCAGACCGAAATTTGCCGGTTACGACCTGTAGGAGCGGCGCGAGCCGCGATGGGGTACTTTTTCGCGGCTCGCGCCGCTCCTACATAAAATTTGCGTCAAGATAATTATGAGACATTTAATAAACGGATTGCAGCGGGCGCGGCACCCGGGCCGCGCCTGCAGCGCCGTCAACAGGCCCGTCTTCGCGCCCTCTGCGCCTTCGCGTCTTTGCGTTGGGTTTTTGATGAAAGTGCCGTGGTCCGGCTAGTCGTGCAGCCCGTACATCTTCAGTTTCTTGCGCAGGGTCCCGCGGTTGATGCCGAGCAGTTCCGAGGCCTTGCTCTGGTTGCCGCCGGTGTAGTCCATCACCGCGCGAAACAGGGGCTCTTCCACTTCGGACAGCACCAGCCGGTAGAGTTCGCCGGCGGGATGGCCGTCGAGCTGGTCGAAATAGCGGGCCATGGCTTCGGTGACGCAGTCGCGCAGGGGACGGTGTTCGGTTTCGCTGGTTGCTGCCTTGGTGGCAAGCGGTGCCGGTTCGATATGCAGCGCTTCGCTCATGCGGCCTGTTCCTCCCGAAAAATCAGTTGATCGAAGAAGTCCCGGGTCAGGGCGAGTTGTTCTTGTGCCGATTCGACCCGGTTGACGTGCTGGCGGAAGGCGCCGCCGTGCGCCTGTCCCTTGCTGTACCAGCTGATGTGCTTGCGTGCCACGCGCACGCCCGTGTATTCCCCGTAGAAGGCGTACAGGGTTTCCAGGTGGCCAAGGAGAATGTCGCGCACCTCGGCGAGGGAGGGTGGGGGCAGGATCTCGCCCGTGCGCAGGTAGTGGTCGATTTCGCGGAAGATCCAGGGCCGGCCCTGCGCGGCGCGGCCGATCATCACGGCGTCGGCGCCGGTGTATTCCAGCACCTGCCGGGCCTTCTGCGGCGAGGTGATGTCGCCGTTGGCCACCACCGGGATGCCGATGGCCTGCTTGACCTCGGCAATGGTGTCGTACTCCGCCTCGCCCTTGTAGTGATCGGCGCGGGTGCGGCCGTGGATGGCCAGCATCTGCACCCCGGCATCCTCGGCGATACGTCCGATGGCGACGGCGTTGCGGTGTTCGCGATCCCAGCCGGTGCGGATCTTCAGGGTCACCGGCACGTCCACCGCCGTGACCACCGCTTCGAGAATGGCGGCCACCTTGCGTTCGTCGCGCAGCAGGGCGGAGCCGGCGGCCACGTTGCAGACCTTCTTGGCCGGACAGCCCATGTTGATGTCGATGATCTGGGCGCCCTGATCGGCGTTGTAGCGTGCCGCCTCGGCCATCATGGCCGGCTCGGTGCCCATGATCTGGACCGAGCGGGGTTCGATCTCGCCATCGTGGGCCGCGCGTCGGCGCGTCTTGGCACTGCCCCACAGCAGCGAGTTGGACGAGACCATTTCCGACACCGCCATGCCGGCGCCCAGCCGCTTGCACAACTGGCGGAAGGGCAGATCGGTCACCCCGGCCATGGGCGCGAGGATCAGGCGATTGCTCAGTTGATAGGGGCCGATGCGCATCTCGTTGTTCTGGTGTCGGAGGGGCCGCGCCGGTTCCGCTGGCGGGGTGGCACATCATACTCTTTCCCCGCAGTCCGTGAAAGCGGCTGATGGTGCAAAACGGGCTTGTTTTCTGGCTCGGGTTTTGCTTTGCCGCCGGGGGCGGCGCGGCGTTTCAGCCGCCGGTCGCCGGCCGGAAGGCGAATTCGAAGTTCACCGCATCCTGCCCCGGATTGAGCACTTCCAGAGTGACCTGCACCGGCTGGTCGGGACGCATCAGCAGGAAGGGATGCCAGTAGCTGCCCAGGTATTCCCGGGGGTGGAAACGGCGGCGGGCGACCACGGCGCCGGTGAGATCGGAGAGGGTGATTTCCATGTCGGGGAAGGGCTGGGCGAAGGGGGCCTTGTTGACCAGGGTGGCCTTGATCAACAGCGCGTCGGGGCGGGCCGGATGATCGCGGATGTCGCGGCTGACGAGCTGGATGCGATCCACGTCGATCGGGCCGTTGTAGCGGCACTCGACCCGCTGGCAGACGAGTTCCAGCAGCGGGCGCAGGGACGGCAGGGCGTTGGCGATCTCGGTGCTGCGGAAGATGGCGAGCTGGATGCCGAGCGTGGCGGTCAGGGCCAGGATCAGCAGGATCTGCAATCCGAACTTCAGCGGACTGCCGGTCGTGCCCTCGGTGACCAGCTCTTCCCGCAGGGGCAGGGGGATGGCGTCGTCGGGCACCATGCCCTGGTTGAGATTGTCGGCGGGGTTGATGATGTCCAGCACCTCGGCCGGCTTCACCGGCGACTTTCCGGCCCCGGCCGGCTTTGGCGATTCGGTGGAATCCGGCGTCTCGGGCAGGGGTTTGGTCAGGACCTCGTCGAGGTTGGCGAGGAAGCTGGATTCGAAGTCGTCGCCACCGGGACGCGGCGTGGCCGTCGCCTCTTTCCTTTCGTCGTCGGACGCCTTCGACGGGGGCTCGATGCTCTCCGTGAGCTGGGCGTTCATCTCGGCGATGATTTCGTCGATGTGCTTGTCTTCCTTGCGCAGCTCTTCCGGATCCACGTAGGTGTAGCGGTCGGCATCCGCCGGCGGCGCCACGGGTGGCTCCTCCGTGGCCGGCGTTTCGGCGGGCGTCTCGACCTCGAAGGAGAAGTCCTCGAGTTCGGGCAACTTCACCTCGGCATCCGTTTCCGCCACGGACGGTTCGGGCGGGGCCGGCTTGTCGTCGGTGACGAAGTGCTCGTCGGGCGCGAAGATGGATGCGTCCTCGTCCGGGGGCGAGGCTGTGGCCGGGGGAATGCCGACGAGCGGTTCCTTGGCGCTCTCGTCCTCCAGCGGCGTCGCGGCGGGGGGTTCATCCAGGCCGGGGATGCCGGCCAGGCGATCGCGCTCGTCGCTCACGTCGATGACGGCGGTGATGTCTTCTTCCTCGTCTTCCTCGTCGAACGGGAATTCGTCCTCTTCATCCTCGTCCGCGTTTGTCTGGCCCAGGGGCACGCCGGCATGGGGCGCGAAGGGATCCGGCGCATCGCTCAGATCGATGACGGCCGTGTCCTCCTCCTCTTCCTCGTCGAACAGATCGATTTCCTCGTCTTCCTCGTCGGCGGGCGAGGTCAGGGGTTCGTGGACCGGGGCGTGGAATTCCTCGGGAACGGTTTCCGGCGTTTCGGTCGTGACCGTTTCGAGATCGAGATCGTCCCAGTCGCTCACATCGATGACGGCCGTATCCTCTTCCTCTTCCCGGGCCTCGAGGAACACGTCGTCGGGTTCGTCGCCCGATGTGTCCGGTTCGGCCGGCGCATGGGCGAAGTTGAACAGATCCAGATCCGGACCATTGTCCACCCCCGTTGCCGGTGTCGGCGCGGCGGGCGTGTCGTCGGGGCGGGAGCGGGGAGGTTCGGGGCTGTTGGAGGACGGCGCGGGAGAGGGCGGTGTCGCGGTTGCCGGTGCGGGGCGACCGGCCGCAGGCGGCGGCCGGCCCGGGGTCGGCTTGCGTTCCGGCAGTGTCTCGTACAGGTGTTCCCGGGCGTTGAAGATCTGCGAGCAGGTGCCGCAGCGCACCTTGCCCTGGGCCACGGCCAGCTGGGGCTTGGTGATGCGGAAGCAGGTCTTGCAATGGGGACAGCAGGTGTACATCCGTCGGGCGCCGTAAATCCTTGAAATCAGACGTCAGTATAAGAAGAGGCCGAGCTTTTCACAATCACGCCCGGCGCGCGCCGGCCAGGCAGACCCAGTCCTCGTCCTGCGCCGCCTGCCGGATGTCGAAGGCATCCCGATAGGCGTCCAGCACCATCGTTGCCTGTTCGGCGAGAATGCCGGACAGCACGATGTGCCCGCCGGGTCGGACCCGTTCGGCCAGTTGTGGCGCCAGCGTCATCAACGGACCGGCCAGGATGTTGGCCAGCAGCAGATCGGCCGGCTCCTCGGGCGCATCGCCCGGCAGAAAGGCCCGGATGCGATCGGCCACTGCATTGCGGCGGGCGTTGTCGGCCGTGGCCAGCAGGGCCTGGGGATCGGTATCGACGCCGATGACCCGGGAGGCGCCGAGCCGGGCCGCGGCGATGGCCAGGATCCCGGAGCCACAGCCGTAGTCGATGACGGTCCGGCCTGCCGGCGGATGGGCGTCCAGCCAGCGCAGGCACATGGCGGTGGTCGGATGGGTGCCGGTGCCGAAGGCCAGGCCGGGATCCAGACGAATGTTCACGGCGTCCGCCTCCGGCGGCTCGGCCTCGCCGGGAACGATCCACAGGCGCTCCCCGAAGCGCATGGGCCGGAAATCGTCCATCCAGGCGCGCACCCAGTCCCGGTCCTCCAGCGGATTGAGATGCCATTCGGGCAGGGGGATCGGCGCCAGCGCGGCGGCCAGGCGCTCGAGCACGGCCGGGATGTCGGTATCGTGGGGAAACAGGCCGACCACGCGGGTGGCCTGCCACAGCGGGGTGGCGCCGGGCGGCGGCTCGAACAGGGGCTGATCCGCCGCATCCTGGAAGGTCACGGCGGCGGCGCCGTTGTCCGTGAGCAGGTCCGAGAGGCGTTCCGCCGTGTCGGGGCGGGATTCCAGTTCCAGTTGCAGCCAGGGCATGGGGCGCACGGTAAGGGCCGCCGGCAGGAATTGCAATGGCCGGCGAACATCCGGCTTGACGGCCAAAACCCTGCAGGCTATGGTGGATAGAACCAAACGGTACTAATCCCGATGAGCAGCAACCGCGACAAGGTCCTCGACACCGCCCAGCGCCTCCTCCGGGAGCGGGGCTATCACGGCACCGGCATCCAGGAAATCCTGGCCGAGAGCAAGGTCTCGCGCAGCAATCTCTACTATCACTTCCGCTCCAAGCGCGAACTGGCCGAAGCGGTGGTGGCGCGCTGGCGCGAGGGCCTGAAGCAGCTGTTCGAGGAAACCGTTGCCGGCGAAACCAGCTACCGGCGCCAGGTGGAGCGCTTCGTGCAGGTGTTCATCGACATCCAGCAGGAGGATACCTTCGCCGTCTGCCCCTTCGGCCGCATGGCCATGGAACTGGGCGACAGCGAACCGGCCCTGCGCCGGCTCGTCAACCAGGTGTTCGACGAGTTCCGGGATGCCCTGACCGACCGCATCGCCCGTGGCGTGGAAGCCGGCGAATTCCGCCCCGACACCGATCCCCGCCGGCTGGCCAACGCCTTGCTGGTGGCCATCGAGGGCGGCATCGTGCTCAGCCGCGCCCAGGGCCATGCCGAGGCGATGGTCTCCACCTGTCGCCTGATCCTGGATTGCGCCTGAAAAACAAAATTTTTTGCCAACCCGTTAGGACCGACCAGTCAATCATGTGGGACAACGCCAGCAGATTCATCCCGGGCCAGCGCATCGCCCAGGCGCGCTATGGCACCGCCGAACGGGCGGCGGCGCTCATCGATCACCCCGCGTATTCCCACGATACCTCCCGCCTGTGGCCGGGCTTCGCCGAATTCATCGAAACCCGGCCGTTCTTTTTTCTGGCTTCGGCAGACGCGGCGGGTCGCTGCCAGTGCAACTACCGGGGAGGCGAACCCGGCTTCGTGCAGGTGGAGGACGACCGCCATCTGTACTTTCCCGACTACGCCGGCAACGGCCTGCTGCACACCATCGGCAACTTCATCGAGAACCCGCAGGTGGGGCTGCTGTTCATCGATTTCGAGAGCGGTCGCCGGATCAAGGTCAATGGCCGGGTGCGCATTCTGGACGCCCCCGAAACCCTGTCGGCCTGGCGGGATCGTCCCGGCTACGCCGGGGCCGAACGGATCATCCGGGTGCAGGTGGAATACGCGGTGCTCAATTGCAGCCGTTTTCTGGAGAAAGCGGTCGGCCACAGGGAAGCGGTCATGGAGACGGGTCGGGAAAGACCCTGAAGGGAAGCGCAGGCGGCTCTACCGGGGATGTGGGGAGCCGAACGGCAGAGGGAAGGCCAGCTTGACCGGTCCGCGGGATGCGGCCGGCGACACGGTGTGAACCGGCCCGGGATGGCCGGCGCACCGGAATGGCGGGCGGCAGGAGAGCCGCCTGCCATTCACCCCGAACCCATGCCGGGCGGACCGCCGGTCCGTCCGGGACGAGGCCGCCCGATGCCGATGTTCCGTGCCTGCGGGGCACCGGGTGACGACACCCCAAAGACACAGAGGAGTCGCACATGGAAAACATGGCAACACCCTACAGCCCGGCCGAGCTGGAATCGCCGCGCATGCAGGCCAACCTGGCCTTTCTCAAGGAACTGGAAGCCCGGGCCCAGCAACACGCGGTCTTCGATCATCCCCTGCTGGTGCGCATGGCCAACGGACTCTACAGTCCCGATTTCGTCCGCTTCTTCCTGGCCCAGTTTGCCAAGCACATCCGGGTCTTCACCGCGGCGCTGGCCGCCCTGCTCGGCAACAGCCCGGACATCAAGAGCCGCTTCGTGCTGTTCGACAACCTGTTCGAGGAAATGGGGCGCGGGGACTACCGGCAGTGCCATTACATGCTCTACCTGCGCATGCTCGAAACCCTCGGCGTCCGCGAGGCGGATCTGGCCCGGCTGCCCCACCTGTATGCCGTCGAGCTGCTGAACGACGATCTGTTCCAGGCCGTGACCCGCAAGCCCTTCGTGGTCGGCCTCACCTGGCTGGGCCTCGGCGGCGAGCTGACCATTCCCAACAACTTCCCCTACATGGTCAAGGCCATCGAGCAGGCCTTTCCGGAAACAGACGTCGACTGGCAGTTCTTCCAGCGCCACGGCGGCCGCGACCAGATGCACAGTGACGATGCCAACATCGTGCTGGCCATGTACATCGAGGAGCGCGACTGGCCGATGATCGAGATGGAGACCATGAAGTCCCTCACCGCCCGCAAGGCCGTGTGGGACGAACTCGAGTCCATGGCCCGGCGGGGCGTGGACATGCATTCGAGCAGTCTCGTGGCATGAAGTGAAGCGGGCGCGTGTTCGGGTTTCGCCACAAGGCCCGCGAGAAGACCATCTTCGCCCGGGTGCAGCAGACGGCCCCGGGCGAAGCGACCATCGACGTGCGCGGCCAGACCTGCCCCGGCTACCTGCTGGCCATCAACCGCGCCGTGGACGACCTGCCCCCCGCCACCCGCGCCCGCCTGCTCATCACCTACCCGCCCTGCGGCGAGGACGTCCACGCCTGGTGCAAGTCCCGCGGCATCGAACTGATCGACATCGAACCGCGAGAGGGGATGACGATCATTACCGTCTACAAGCCCTGAAGGTCCGGCGGGAGAGGGGGAAGAAAAATCCAACGCAAAGGCGCGAAGGCGCTGAGGCGCAAAGAAAAACCGGGTTGTTGATGATTTGCCTTGTAGGAGCGGCGCCCTCGCCGCGATCCATGTAGGGACGAGTAGCGAGGGCCGAGGGACGAGGAAAAACGGGTTGATTGGCTTCGACAACCTCGCCACTCGGCCCTCGGCTCTGGCATCCTGCTTCGCTCTACCTCCTGCATCCCTGCAGTCGTCGTCCCTCGGCACTGTTCATCGCGGCGAGGGCGCCGCTCCTACAGATTTTTCACAACGATAATCTTCGCGCCCTCTGCGCCTTCGCGCCTTTGCGTTGGGTTTTCCCTGACCCCTCACCGTTCCTCGAGCTTCTTCTCCAGGTAGTGAATGTTCGTCCCCCCCGCCTTGAAGGCGGCGTCGGTGACGAGTTCCTGGTGCAGCGGGATGTTGGTCTTGATGCCTTCCACCACCACTTCGTTGAGGGCGTTGCGCATGCGGGCCATGGCGGTATCGCGATCCTCGCCGTGGGTGATGAGCTTGCCGATCATGGAATCGTAGTAGGGGGGCACGCGATAGCCGTTGTAGATGTGGGTGTCCACCCGCACGCCCGGGCCGCCCGGGGCGTGGTAGGCGGTGATGGTGCCGGGCGAGGGCATGAAGGTGTCCGGATCCTCGGCGTTGATGCGGCATTCCATGGCGTGGCCGATGATGCGGATGTCTTCCTGGCGGTAGCGCAGCGGCTCGCCGGCGGCAATGCGGATCTGCTCCTTGACGATGTCCACGCCGGTGATCATTTCGGTGACCGGGTGTTCCACCTGCACGCGGGTGTTCATCTCGATGAAGTAGAACTCCCCGTTCTCGTACAGGAACTCGAAGGTGCCGGCGCCGCGATAGCCGAGTTCCACACAGGCGGCGGCGCAGCGCTCGCCGATGAAGCGGCGGGTTTCCTCGTCGATGCCCGGGGCCGGCGCTTCCTCGATGACCTTCTGGTGGCGGCGTTGCATGGAGCAGTCGCGCTCGCCAAGGTGGATGGCGTTGCCGTGCTCGTCGGCCAGCACCTGGATTTCGATGTGGCGCGGGTTCTCGAGGAATTTCTCCATGTAGACCATGTCGTTGCCGAAGGCCGCGCCGGCCTCCGCCTTGGTCAGGGAGATGGCATTGAGCAGGGCGGCTTCGGTGTGCACCACGCGCATGCCACGGCCACCGCCGCCCCCGGCGGCCTTGATGATGATGGGATAGCCGATCTCCCGCGCCAGGCGGATGTTCTCTTCCGGATCGTCGCCCAGCGGGCCGTCGGAGCCGGGCACGCAGGGCACGCCGGAGGCCTTCATGGCCTTGATGGCGGCCACCTTGTCACCCATCATGCGGATGGTGTCGGGCCGGGGACCGATGAAGATGAAGCCGCTTTCCATCACCCGTTCGGCGAAGTCGGCATTCTCCGAGAGGAAGCCGTAACCGGGGTGGATGGCCATGGTGTCGGTCACTTCGGCGGCGCTGATCACCGCGGGAATGTTCAGATAGCTGTCGGTGGAAGGCGCGGGCCCGATGCACACCGACTCGTCGGCCAGGCGCACGTGCTTGAGATCCCGATCGGCGTCGGAATGGACGGCGACGGTCTTGATGCCGAGCTCACGGCAGGCGCGCAGTATGCGCAGGGCGATCTCGCCCCGGTTGGCAATCAGGATTTTGTCGATCATGGTGTTCTGCTTGTGAAGGAGAGCGCAAGGGCGCCTAGTCGATGATGAACAGCGGCTGGTCGTATTCCACCGGCTGGCCGTTCTCCACCAGGATGGCCTTGATGGTCCCGGCCTTGTCGGCCTCGATCTGGTTGAGCAGCTTCATCGCCTCGATGATGCACAGGGTATCGCCCACGTTGACGTGCTGGCCCACTTCCACGAAGGGGCTGGCGCCGGGCGAGGGTGCCCGGTAGAAGGTGCCGACCATGGGCGACTTGATGACATGGCCCTCCGGCACTTCCGCTTCGGCGGCAGGTTCGGCTGCCGGCGCGGCGGCCGGGGCGGGCGTCTCGACGGGAGGCGGCGCAACGGGGGCCGCCACCGGTGCGGGCGGCGGTGGCGGGGCCGACTGGCTGTAGCGGCTGATGCGCACCGATTCCTCGCCCTCCTGGATCTCGATTTCCGCCACGCCCGATTCCTCGAGCAGTTCGATGAGTTTCTTGACCTTGCGAATGTCCATGGAATGCAACCTGTATTCAGGGGTTCAACCGTGCTGCAGGCGTCGAACGACGGCCTGCAACGCCAGTGTGTAGACGTCGGGACCCAGACCGCTGATCACGCCGGCGGCCAGATCGGAAAAATACGAATGCTGCCGGAAGGCTTCCCGGGCATGCACGTTGGACAGGTGAACTTCGATGAAGGGGATGGCCACCGCCGCCAGCGCATCGCGCAGCGCCACGCTGGTATGGGTGAAGGCGGCCGGGTTGATGATGATCCAGTCGATCCCCTCACGGCCGGCGGCGTGCACGGCGTCCACCAGTTCGTGTTCGGCATTGCTCTGGATGCTGGTCAGGGTATGCCCGGCCTCGCGGGCGGCCGCGGTCAGCCCGGCATCGATGTCCGCCAGGGTGGCGCGGCCGTAGTGTTCCGGTTCCCGGGTGCCCAGCAGGTTGAGATTGGGGCCATGGATGACCAGCAGTTTCGCCATGGGTGACTCGTCCCGGTTGCGCGGATTTGGCCGAAGTTTCCTGTCAAATCACTGCCCGTTGGCTGACGATCCACGAAAGTCATAGGCCTGAAAATGGCCATTGGCCGGGCAGTTTCGGCAATTTTGCCCCACGCGGGCATCAATGTCCAGAAATCCGGAAAATCGATGCAAAATCGGCGCAGATATGCGCATTTTTCCTTCAAAAAACCCGGAACGGGGTCACATTCCCGAAGCGGGCGGGTCAGGCGGCGAAAAACCGACCGCCGCTGGCGATGGCGATGACCAGGAAGCCCAGAATGGTATTGAAACCCACCAGCTTGCGGATGCTGGCCAGCGCGGCGCCACCGGCCTTCCAGTCCCCGTTGGCCACGTGCTGTTTCAGCCGACGGTAGGGGGCGAAGAAGACGTGCAGGAAGATCAGGATCATGATGGTGCCGATGCCGTTCATCAGATGCACGTACAGCGGTGCCTGACCACCGAACAGACCGAAGATCATCAGCCAGCCGGTCAGCGGCAACAGGATGACGGCCACCCAGACGGAGGGAAAAAACCGCCCGAAGACGCCGATCCACAGTTTCAGACGCACCGGCGGTTCGAGCTGGCTCGCAGCCACGGGCCGCAGACACTGATGGGCAAAGAACATGCCCCCCACCCAGACCACCACCGACATCACATGCAGCAGGATATAAAGACTGTTGAGAGACATGTGCACTCCTTGGTTTCTTGTTTCGTTTGTTGTTCAAACCCGGATTCCGAATCCGCACCCGGCCACGATACCGCATTTCCCCCGTAGGGTGCGTTCGCGCAGCAACGCACCAAAAACCAGGGCCGAGTGGCGAGTTGCGAGGGTCGAGGAAAACCGGTTCACGGCTCCGACGCGTAGGGTGCGATAGCGCAGCGTATCGCACCACCACCCCCGCAACGACCCCGGCCACCCCTAAGGCACCTCCATCCCGTCCGCCTGCCGCTTCAGCCAGCCGCGGATGCGCCGGATCAACTCTTCCTCGCGATTGGCAAAGAAATGATCCGCCCCGTCCATCTCCACCTGGGCATAGCCGCGGTTGTTGGCCGCCCGTGCCGCCCGCTTGCGGGCCGGCGCCGCCGCGCGCACGCTGTCCAGATCCTGGCTGCCGTAGATGTCCAGCACCGGCAGGCGGATCTTCATCAGCGCCGCCACGTTGCTCAGGCGCGGATCGTCGCGAGATTCGATCATGCTGATCCCCACCCAGGCGCGGATGGCCGGGTCCGGCCTGCCGGCCAGATAGTGGCTGGCCATGGCCGTCCCCAGACTGTGGGCGATCAGCACCTGGTTGAGGATCTTCTGCTGCTTCAGATAGGCCACCGCCGCGGCGATGCGCGGGCCCACCTCATCGAACAGGGGCAGATAGTCGTTCATCTCCGCCTCGTTGGGCAGGACGGGCAACTGGATGGACAGCGTGGCCCAGCCGTATTCGGGCAGCGCCGTGCGCAGGGGATGGATCACTTCCGGCCAGTCGGGATGGGCGCCGATGCCGTGCAGCAGGATGGCGGCACCGCGTACCTCCGGCGCGTCGCTCGGGGTGTAGATGGCCAGAAACTTGTGACTCCCGGCCTGCAGCCAGACCGCCTCGCCGTCGATCAGGCTGTCGACGATCTGATCCGCCCAGCGCTTCTCCTTGGCCGTATCGGTGCCGGCCAGCGTCGCCGTGCTCACCAGAAACAGCAACAAAATCAGTAATCTGGAAAGAAAGTCGCGCATGGTGTCGTACCGCTGCGGGAAAGGGCCGAAAAGCATATACGCCACCTGCGGAGGCGTCAAAAGGCTGAAAAATCGCCATCGATCGGGTAGAGTGTGCGGTTCATTTTTTCCATGTCCGGCGGCTGTGGCCGTCGCGGCGGACGACAACCGAATTTTCAGAGGCGAATACCATGGCGGACTACCAGATTGCCCCCTCCATCCTCTCGGCCGATTTCGCGCGGCTGGGCGAGGAAGTCGACAACGTGCTCAAGTCGGGCGCCGACATCGTGCACTTCGACGTGATGGACAACCACTACGTGCCCAACCTGACCATCGGCCCGCTGGTCTGCGAGGCCCTGCGCAAGCACGGCGTGACCGCGCCCATCGACGTGCATCTGATGGTCAAGCCGGTGGATCGCATCATTCCCGATTTCGCCAAGGCCGGCGCCACCTACATCACCTTCCATCCGGAAGCCTCCGAGCACATCGACCGCAGCCTGCAGCTGATCCGCAACGAAGGCTGCAAGTCGGGCCTGGTGTTCAACCCGGCCACGCCGCTGGACTACCTGGACTACGTGATGGACAAGGTGGACATGATCCTCATCATGTCGGTCAACCCCGGCTTCGGCGGCCAGAGCTTCATCCCCAGCGCCCTGACCAAGCTGCGCGAGGCTCGCAAGCGCATCGACGAATCCGGTCTGGACATCCGCCTCGAGATCGACGGCGGCGTGAAGGTGGATAACATCCGCGAAATCGCCGAGGCCGGCGCCGACACCTTCGTGGCCGGCTCCGCCATCTTCGGCGCCCGCAACGAAGCCGATCCCAACGACTACGACACCGTGATCAAGGCTTTCCGCGAGGAACTGGCCAAGGTCTGAGGCGGTCAGCCCCGTGTAGGAGCGGCGCGAGCCGCGACAGAACAGGGCCGAGGGCTGCGTGGCGAAGGACGAGGTTGTCGAAGCCGACATTCCCGTTTTTCCTCGTCCCTCGCCACTCGACCCTGCATGGTTCGCGGCTCGCGCCGCTCCTGCATTTCCAGGAAAGAGACATGCTCAAGAACCCCGAAATGATCCTCATCGACGTGGACGGCACCCTGGTCGATTCGGTTCCCGATCTGGCCTACTGCGTCGACGAGATGATGAAACGGCTCGGTCTGCCGCCCCACGGCGAAGACAAGGTGCGCCAGTGGGTCGGCAACGGCGTCGAACGCCTGGTGCGCCGGGCCCTCGTCGGCCGGCTCGAGGGCGAGCCCGACGAGGAACTGTTCCGCAAGGCCTATCCGATCTTTCTGGATCTGTACGCCGAGAACACCTCCAAACGCAGCCGCCTCTATCCCGGCGTGCGCGAAGGGCTGGACTACCTCAAGTCGGCCGGCTACAGGCTCGGCTGCGTGACCAACAAGGCCGCGCAGTTCACCGAGCCCCTGCTCCGGGATCTGGGGATCATGGATTATTTCGCCATCGTGATCAGCGGCGACACCCTGCCGAAGAAGAAGCCGGATCCCCTGCCGCTGTTGCACGCGGCCGAGTTCTTCGGCGTGAAACCCGAGGATGCGCTGATGATCGGCGATTCCATTTCCGACGTGAAGGCGGCCCGGGCCGCCGGCTTCCAGATCGTCTGCATGAGCTACGGCTACAACCACGGCCAGGACATCCGCGAGGCCAACCCGGACGCCGTGATCGACTCCATGGCGGAATTGCCGGGGCTCCTGCCGGGACGCGAAGCCCGGGAAGGCGCGGCCTGAACCATGGGCGGGATGCCGAAGCGGGCGGAATGGAGGAAAATGGCCGGGCGATGGCGCGGCTGAGCCGTCCGCCCTGCCGCCCCCATTCGTAAACCGCCGCTTCGACACGTGCCATGAACGAACAGGAATTCGCCGCCCTCGCCGCCGAGGGTTACAACCGCATCCCGCTCACCGAAGAGGTTCTCGCCGATCTCGACACGCCGCTGAGCACCTACCTGAAGCTCGCCAACGGGCCCTACTCGTATCTCTTCGAGTCGGTCCAGGGTGGCGAGAAGTGGGGCCGCTACTCCATCATCGGCCTGCCCTGCCGGACCCTGCTGCGGGTGCACGGGCGGCACGTCACCCTGCACACCGACGGGGAACTGATCGAGGAAGCGATCACCGACGATCCCCTGGGCTGGATCGAACGCTTCTACGCCCGTTTCAAGGTCTATCAGCCCGCGGGCCTGCCGCGCTTCACCGGTGGCCTGGTCGGCTACTTCGGCTACGACACCGTGCGCTACATCGAGCCCCGCCTCGGCGAGTGTCCGAATCCCGATCCCCTCAAGGTGCCGGACATCCTGCTCATGGTCTCCGACGAGGTGGTGGTGTTCGACAACCTCTCGGGCAAGCTCTATGTCGTTCACTACGCCGATCCGTCGGTCGAGGACGCCTATCGAAAGGGCCGCCAGCGCCTGCGCGAGGCCATTCGCAACCTGCGCAGCGCCACGCCCTATCATGTCCAGGCCCGCGCCGAGCACGTGGCCGAGGCCGATTTCGTCTCCGGCTTCACCCGCGAAGGCTTCCTCGACGCGGTGGAGAAGGCGAAACGCTACATCGTCGACGGCGACATCATGCAGGTGGTGCTCTCCCAGCGCCTGTCGATCCCGTTCAACGCCCGGCCGCTGGATCTCTATCGTGCCCTGCGCAGCCTCAATCCCTCGCCCTACATGTACTACCTGGATCTGGGCGGCTTCCACGTGGTCGGCTCCTCGCCGGAGATCCTGGTGCACGTGGAGGCGGGCACGGTCACCGTGCGGCCCATCGCCGGCACCCGCCCGCGCGGCCGCGACGAGGCCGAGGATCGCGCCCTGGAGGCGGAACTGCTGGCCGATCCCAAGGAGCGGGCCGAGCACCTCATGCTCATCGATCTGGGTCGCAACGACGTGGGTCGTATCGCCGAGATCGGCAGCGTCAGGGTCACCGAGGAGATGGTGGTGGAGCGCTACTCCCACGTCATGCACATCGTCTCCAACGTGGTCGGCCGCCTGCGGCCCGGCCTGTCGAACCTCGACGTGCTGCGCGCCACCTTCCCCGCCGGCACCGTCTCCGGCGCCCCCAAGATCCGCGCCATGGAGATCATCGACGAACTGGAACCGGTCAAGCGCGGCGTCTACTCCGGCGCCGTCGGCTACCTGGCCTGGTCCGGCAACATGGACACCGCCATCGCCATCCGCACCGCCGTGATCCAGGATCGCACCCTGCACATCCAGGCCGGCGCCGGCATCGTCCACGACTCCGTCCCCGAAAAGGAATGGGACGAAACCATGAACAAGGGCCGCGCCATCTTCCGCGCCGTCACCCTCGCCGCCGCCGGCCTGGACGAGGTGCACAAATAGATTTTGGGTTGGTGGAAGGAACACGGAGGGCACGGAGGCACGGAGAACACGGAGGTTGTTGTATGATGGAGAAGAGTCGTGACAGGGAGGGTCGCATGGACACGGATGAATTGTTGAACGGGATTGTGGGGGCGGCCATCGAGGTGCACCGGCATCTCGGGCCAGGACTGCTCGAATCCACCTATCAACGATGCCTGTTGATCGAGCTTGACCGGAAAGGGTTGACTTACGAAACCGAGGTGCCGGTTACGGTCGAATACAAGGGCGAGGTGATCCTCGATGCCTATCGCGTCGATGTTCTTGTTGAAAACACCATCGTGCTCGAGCTCAAGGCGGTCGAGAATCTTACTGCAAAGCACAAGGCGCAACTCCTGACCTATTTGAAACTGCTGAACAAGCACCTTGGTTTGCTGATCAATTTCAACGAGATCCTGCTGAAGGATGGTATCCGCAGAGTCATCAATGGCTATCACTGAAACACCAATCCTCCGTGCCCTCCGTGTCTCCGTGCTCTCCGTGTTCTTCCCAGTGGAGTCCGAAAAATGCTGTTGATGATCGATAATTACGACTCCTTCACCTACAACCTCGTCCAGTATTTCGGCGAGCTGGGCGTGGAGGTGGAAGTTCATCGCAACGACCAAATCACGGTCGAGGAAATCGAGCAGAAGGATCCGGAATGGATCGTCATCTCCCCCGGCCCCTGCACTCCCAACGAGGCGGGCATTTCGGTGGACGCGATCCGCTACTTCGCCGGCCGCAAGCCGATCCTCGGCGTGTGCCTCGGCCACCAGAGCATCGGCCAGGCCTTCGGCGGCGAGATCGTCCATGCCGGCGCCATCATGCACGGCAAGACCTCGATGATTCACCACAACGACAAGGGCCTGTTCAGGGGCATCCCCAATCCCTTCGAGGCCACCCGCTACCACTCGCTGGTGATCGACAAGGCCACCCTGCCCGAGGAACTGGAAATCACCGCCTGGACCGAAACCCCGGACGGCGACCTCGACGAAATCATGGGCGTCCGCCACCGCACCATGCCCATCGAAGGCATGCAATTCCACCCCGAATCCATCCTCACCGAACACGGCCACGAGCTGTTGCAAAATTTTCTGGGGGGAGTGTAATGGACACGGAGATCACGGAGACACGGAGAACACGGAGATTTTCAGGTACAAATTCGGAGCATGTCCGCATGTATCTGACCAATAAATGCAAAAACAAACTCCGTGTCCTCCGTGTCTCCGTGCCCTCCGTGTTCTTCCCAGCAAACCCCGAACGGAGCCACCCAAGATGAACATGCAAGAAGCCATCCGCACTGTCACCGAACACCGGGATCTCTCCCCCGAGCAGATGACGCAGGTCATGCGCCTGATCATGACCGGCGAGGCGACGCCGGCCCAGATCGGCGGGTTTCTCATCGGCCTGCGCATGAAGGGCGAGACGGTGGACGAGATTGCTGCCGCGGCGCAGGTGATGCGGGAGCTGGCCACCGGGGTGAAGGTGAGCGGCGAGCATGTGGTGGACATCGTCGGCACCGGTGGGGATGCCACCAATACCTTCAACGTCTCCACCGCCTGCACCTTCGTGGTGGCGGCGGCCGGGGGCAAGGTGGCCAAGCACGGAAACCGTTCGGTCTCCAGCAAGTCGGGCAGCGCCGATCTGCTGGAGGCGGCCGGGGTGAACCTGGATCTCACGCCGGAACAGGTGGCCGAGTGCATCGAGAAGGTCGGCGTCGGCTTCATGTTCGCGCCGAAGCACCACAGCGCCATGAAGCACGCCATCGGCCCGCGCAAGGAGATGGGCGTGCGCACCATCTTCAACGTGCTGGGGCCGCTCACCAACCCGGCCGGGGCGCCCAACCAGTTGCTGGGCGTGTTCAGCGCGGAACTGGTGGAGCCGCTGGCCGAAGTGTTGCAGAAGCTGGGCAGCCATCACGTGCTGGTGGTCCACGCCGAGGACGGCATGGACGAGATCAGCATCGGCGCCCCGACCCGCGTGGCCGAACTCCATCAGGGCCGCATCGAGACCTATACCCTGACCCCGGAACAGTTCGACCTGCCCCGCGGCAGCATCGCTGAACTGCAGGTCCACAGCGCCGAGGAATCCCTGGCCATCATCCGCCGCGTCCTCGACGACGAACCCGGCCCGGCCCGCGACATCGTCCTCCTCAACGCCGGCGCCGCCCTCTACGCCGCCGATCTGGCCGAAACCCTCGACGCCGGCATCCGCCTCGCCGACACCCAGATCGCCACCGGCGCCGCCCGCGAAAAACTCGAACAATTGGTGGCGGTGTCCAACAGCTTTGGGTGAGGGTAGTGTAATGAACACGGAGGGCACGGAGACACGGAGGACACGGAGAGTTCGAATGTTTGTTGCACGTTGTTGAATACTGTACAGTCGCCATTTTTTTGTCGATGGATATAATCCAAGTTGCATTCAACAAAATCCTCCGTGTTCTCCGTGTCTCCGTGTCCTCCGTGTTCTTCCCAGTGAACCCCTAA
>JALVBM010000342.1 GCA_027010665.1 Chromatiales bacterium | reverse complement strand
CGACGAGGTCCGCCGCTTCAGCCAGTGCGACGCCTGCCACCGCGATGCCGCCCGCGGCCTCTTTGACGAGGACAACGTCACCATTCCCGGCCACGGGCGCTGGGACGACTGACAGAAACGTAACGCCTCGGATCAAATGCCGGAAATGGATTCCGGAGGCGCGTGCCGGACAGAATCACTGCTGCTGATATCCGATCTGTGCGGGTCAAGGGAAGGGCGACGTCAACCGGGCTCAGCGCTCCAGTTCGCGCTTGCGGCGCTCGAACTCCTCGTCGTCGATCTCGCCACGGGCGTAACGCTTCCTGAGGATCTCCAGCGGCGTCTCCTGCGGCGGTGGTGGCGCACTCGTGCCGCCACTACCGCCACCGGCAGCCGCCTTGATGATCCACACCAGCAACACGATCAGCAGTATCCAGAAAATCCACATGAATCCCCCTCCGAAACCCCACCAGCCTTCATGTCCACCCATCGTTCTCTCCTCGTCAGAGTTTGACCCGGCGCAGGCGCAGGGCGTTGGTAATGACCGATACGGAACTGAAACTCATGGCCGCCGCGGCGATGATCGGTGACAGCAACAGCCCGAAGAAGGGATACAGAACACCGGCGGCCACCGGCACGCCCAGTGAATTGTAAATGAAGGCAAAGAACAGGTTCTGCCGGATGTTGCGCATGGTGGCACGGCTCAGACGCACGGCGCGCACGATGCCGCGCAGATCCCCCTTCACCAGGGTCACACCGGCACTCTCCATGGCTACGTCGGTGCCGGTGCCCATGGCGATGCCCACATGGGCCTGGGCCAGCGCCGGGGCGTCGTTGATGCCGTCGCCGGCCATGGCGACGATCCGCCCCTCGGCCTGCAGGCGCCTGACCACCTCGGCTTTCTGATCCGGCAGCACCTCTGCCTCCACCCGGTCGATGCCGAGCTTGCGGGCCACGGCCTCGGCCGTGATGCGGTTGTCGCCGGTGAGCATCACCACCATGATGCCCTCAGCATGCAGCGCCTTGATCGCCTCGGGCGTGGTTTCCTTGATGGGATCGGCCACGCCGACGAGGCCGGCCGCCTTGCCGTCGATGGCCACGAACATTACCGTCTGGCCGTCGGCCCGCAGGGCATCGGCCCGCTCGGGCAGCGTCCCGATGTCGATCCCCAGGCTGTCCATCAGGCGCTGGTTGCCCAGGGCCACGCTCTGCCCTTCCACCTCGCCGGTGACGCCCTTGCCCGTATGGGCCTCGAAGTTGGTCACTTTCACCAGCGAGACATCGCGCGCCTCGGCGCCGCGTACGATGGCTTCCGCCAGCGGATGCTCGCTGACCCGCTCGAGGCTGGCTGCCCGTTGCAACAGAATACTTTCATTGAACGGTTCGACCGGCTCGACCGTCACCAGTTGCGGCTTGCCTTCGGTGAGGGTGCCGGTCTTGTCCACCACCAGCGTATCCACCTTCTCGAGGATCTCCAGCGCCTCGGCGTTCTTGATCAGCACCCCGAAGGTCGCTCCCTTGCCGGTGCCGACCATGATCGACATGGGCGTGGCCAGGCCCAGGGCGCAGGGACAGGCGATGATCAGCACCGCCACCGCGTTGACCACGGCATGGGCCAGTCGCGGCTCGGGCCCCCACAGCCCCCACACCACGAAGGCGATGATGGCGATCACCACCACCGCCGGCACGAACCAGGCCGAGACCTTGTCGGCCAGTTTCTGAATCGGCGCCCGCGAGCGCTGCGCCTCGCTGACCATGCGCACGATCTGCGCCAGCAGGGTGTCGGCGCCCACCTTTTCGGCCCGCATCAGCAGCGTGCCGTTGCCGTTGACGGTGGCACCGATGACCCGGTCGCCGGCGGTCTTGGTCACCGGGATCGGTTCGCCGGTGATCATCGATTCGTCCACGTTGCTCTCGCCCTCGATCACAGTCCCGTCCACCGGGATCTTCTCCCCGGGCCGCACCCGCAGGACGTCGCCCGGCTTGACCTGCTCGAGGGGAATGTCCTCCTCGCGCCCGTCCTCGCGCACGATGCGGGCCGTGTTGGGCGCCAGGCCCAGCAGGGCGCGGATGGCGGCATTGGTGCTGCTGCGCGCGCGCAGCTCCAGCACCTGTCCCAGCAGCACCAGGGCGGTGATCACGGCGGCGGCCTCGAAATACACCGGCACCGTTCCGTCCGCGTGGCGCATGGTGGGCGGAAAGACTTCGGGGAACAGCATGGCCACCACGCTGTAGGCCCAGGCCACCGACACCCCGAGGCCGATGAGGGTGAACATATTGAGGTTCCAGGTGCGCACCGACTGCCAGAAGCGCACGTAGAACGGCCAGCCGCCCCACAGGACCACCGGGGTCGCCAGCACGAACTCGATCCACTGCACCGCCTTCATGGACAACCCTTGCGGCAACCAGGCAGGATACAGATCCGCGATCATGGCCAGAATGAAAACCGGCGTGGCCAGCACCGCGCTGACCCGGAAACGCCGGGTCATGTCCTCCAGTTCCTCGTTGCGCTCTTCCACCGCGACGGTGCGCGGTTCCAGCGCCATGCCGCACT
>JALVBM010000341.1 GCA_027010665.1 Chromatiales bacterium | reverse complement strand
GATCGAAGACCAGCACGGCCTGGCGGCTGATGTCGCTGACGAAGATCCGCCCCGCGTCGTCCACGGCCACGCCCTGCGGTCGTTGCAGGCTGTTGGTGCGTTCGTTGTCGTCGATGCCGGCCAGCCAGTGCAGCGCCTTCAGCATGCCGGACGTCTCGCCCTCGCGGGTGCCGAAGTTGGCTTCGCCGGTCAGCTCGCCGACGTAGCGATAGCGCGGCACCTCGGGCAAACCCGGCCAGTAGCGGGGCTCGCCGTCGAGCGTGAAGCGAAAGTCCCGGGGCGTCGGCTCGCCGGTGCCGGCGCAGCCGGCCAGCACACCGGCCAGCAGCAGCGGAAGCAGGCCGATCCCCCGGCTCATCGGGACGGCTCCCGCGCGGGCGGCTCGATGCGGAAGATGTGCACCGCGCTCATGCCATCGTCGGCGGCCAGCAGCCACTGTTCCGACACCGCCAGATCGGTGATGCGCGCGGCATCGACCCGCACGTCGCGGGCCGTCGCACCGCGGCCGGCGGGGGGAAAGATCCACAGCCGGTTGTCGAAGGCATCGGCGACGATGATGCGGCCGAAGGGATCCCGCACCAGGCTCGCCGGCTGCTTGAGCCGATCACGGCCGAAGCGGCCGACGAACCGGCCGTGCCGATCCACCACCAGCACCTCGCGCCGGGCGCCATCGAGCAGATAGAAGCGATCCGCGTCCGCGGCCAGATCGACGAGATTGCCCGGCGGCTGATCCCGTTCGTCCCGGGGATGGATCACTTCCTCCAGCCGCCCGAGGCGGTTGAAGGCCAGGATCTGCTGATAGGGGCCGTCCAGCACCAGCAGGCGACCGCCGCGGGGATCGTCGGCCAGGGCCACCGGCTGGTTGAGATTGAAGTCGCGGAACTCGGTGGCGATCCGCCCTTCGGTGTCCAGTCGCAACACGCGCCGGTTCTGCGGATCGGTGACGTACAGACCGCCGGCCGGATGGGCCGCCATGCGCACGCCCGGCCCCAGGGCCATGGCATGGAAACGTTGCAGGCGGTCGGCCACCCGGTCGTAGCGATAGAGCATGCCGCGACCGGCATCGGCGATGTAGATCCAGTCCTGCCAGCCGCTCACCGCCACCGGTCGCGCCAGTTGCAGGAAGCGACCCTGATCGTCCGGCGCGCCCTGCAGCGTGCGCCAGGGCGCCACCCAGCCGTCACCGGCGCCGCCTGCCGGCGGCGCGGCGAGCGAACAGGCCGTCAGCCACAGGCCGAGCAGCGGCCACAGGCTTCGAACTGGCAATCGGCGTCTGCTCAAGGCTTGCTCCCGTTCATTACCATACCCCCGGGCCCTTGGTGGCGTGACCGCCGCGGATCCCGGTCTCGAGCCCCGGTCGGCCCGAGTGGCACAGATCACAGTTCTCCGTGCCCCAGGCGATTTCGTCATTGTGGCATGCCCCGCAGAACTTGCCATCGATGATGTCCTGCATGGTCACGTCGTTGCTGCCGGCGCGCATCTCGAAACCCAGCTCGAGGTGGCAGACCTTGCAGCGAAAGCGGATGCGATGAAACCAGTGCGGAAAGATCACCGGCGGCATGCCCTCGCTCTCGGCGCGGCGGTTGAGCACCACGTCGCCATACTCGGCACCGGCGCTTCCGGCCAGCAACAGCCCCGCCAGCGCGATTCCCGACCATCGTCCCATTCCGTCGTTCCCTGTCGCTCAGTCCTTCTTGCGCGGCACACTGTGACAGCGCTTGCACTCGGTCAGCGGAAAGGCCACCGCGCCGTGACAGCGCCCGCAATACTCGCCCTGCAGGATCTTGTACATGTTGATGGGGTTGGCCCCGGCCCTGGAGACGAAATACTTCTCGTGACAGTTCTTGCAGTCCAGCCACAGGGTATGGGAACGGTGCGGAAACCGCACCATGGGCATCTCGCCGGTGTTCTCCAGCAGGATGAAGTCGTCGCGTATGCGCATCGGTTCCCGACTGTGCAGGCCGGTGCGGGGCTGAATCACGCCGTCCTCGATGGCCTTGATCCAGTCGACCTGGTTGCCGGCCGGATCCGGCGGCAGTTTCGAGAGCGCTTCGGCCGGCTCCTGCAACACGCCGATGGCCGGACTTTCCGGATCGTGCAGATTGTCCTTGACCAGCGGCACCCAGTAACCGGCCACGGCCACGCCGGCCAGCAGCCCCAGGGCCGCCACGCCGGCCCGGATGCCATGTCGCCAGGGCTTGCTCATGCGCCGCACCTCAACCCGGAATGTAGAAACCGGAATTGCGGATCGCCCGCACATACTGCTTGGTGGATTCCTCCAGCCGCGTCACCGCGCCGGCATAGTCGCCCTCCTCGGCCAGCTTCTCGGCTTCGGCCCGCAACGTCGCCGCCTGGTCGAGATACTTCTGCACCCGCTTGCGGGCCTTCGGATCCTGCAGTTTCTCCTCGAGCAGCAGCTGCACCAGCATCTTGTGGGTATCGTTGCGATCCAGCTCGTAGAGATATTCGTCGCGCTTGGTCTCGAAATGCAGCGAACGGACCAGGGTGTCGCCGGAGCGCAGCTGGCTGATGGCGGCCTTGATCTGCACATAGGCGGCATCGAGGGTCTTGCGCGCCGAATAGGGCTGGTTGCTCTCCATCTGGGCCTGGGCAGTGGCCAGGGCCGTCTCGGTCACGCCACGCACCTCGCGCACCAGATCCTCGCGGCCCTTCTCCTTGCCGATGCGCTCGAGCGCCTTCATCAGTGCCTCGACGCTGCTCAGCCGCGCCTGGACGTCGCGTTCGGCCTTGCTCTGTCCCTTTTCCGCCTGCCCGTCGGCGCGGGTCAGGCGCACGGCGCGGAACATGGTCTCGGTGGAATAGAACAGCGCCTCGCCGGCCGCTTCCCGATCCCCGTTCTCCATTGCCTTCACGGCCCGCTCATAGAGTTCGCGGGCCGCGCGATAGAGGGTCTTGACGTTGGGATCCGCGCTGGCCTGCACCCGCCGGGCCGCGGAGGAGACGGTGAGCAGTTGCTCCACGAAGTGCAGGCGGTCCTCGGTGGCCGCGCTGATGGGCTTGCCGTCGGCCGATTGCAGTGCCTGCGCCGCCGGCGTGCCCAGCAACAGCATCAGCCCCAGCCATCCCGTGATGATGTGTTTCATGTGCTCTCTCCCCGTTTCGTTTTCGTTTTGCCGCGTGTCGTGTTTCACAGCGCCAGCCCACCCATGCGCAGGGCCTGCACGATGGTCTTGTTGGCCAACTCGATTTTCTTGATCGCCTCCTCCAGGTTGCCGGCCTCGCGCAGCTTCTCGGCTTCCTGCACCTGGCGCTCGCTCTTGTCGATCAGGCGCTTGATGAGCGGTATGCGCCGGTGCATCGATGGCGGCGCGGTGCTCAGCAACACCTGGGCCAGCGAGACATAGCTGCGATTGCGCTCGTATTCGTAGCGATACTCGTCCAGGGGCGTGGCGAACTCCAGGGCGTAGGTGACCGTTTCCTGCGCCCGCGCCCGGCTCAGCGCGGCTTCGACGGCACTCGAAACCTTGCGCAGGGTCGCCAGCGCGCTGGCATAGTCCCCGGCGTCGGCCCGGGCCTGGGCCGCGCGAATGCCTTTCTCCACCGCATCCTGATCGAGCAGTTCGCCGGGATTGATGCCCTTGCGACGGGCCGTGTCCATGAGCGCCTTCTCGTAGACGCGGATGTTCTCCAGCAGCTCGCGATACTGTTCACGCGCCCGGGTATTGAGCCCCTCACTGTCCACGATCAGGGCAAAGGCCCGCGTCACGGCCTCCAGGCTCTGGCGGGACGCCTGGCGGGCCGCTTCCAGGTCCCCGTTGTCGAAGTCGGAGCGCGCCTGCCGGTAGGCGTTGCGGGCATCTTCCAGCAGAGCCAGGGCGCGCGCATCACCGCTGGCCTCGACCCGCTTCGCCCGTTGCGAGCGGAACAGGATGCTGTCGAGCATGCGCAGCTTGCTCGACAGCACCTTGCGCTCGCGGGTCACGTCCTCGCCCTGATCGGCGAGTACGCCCTGGCTGCCGAGGGTCGCCAGTAACACCCCCAGCACGAGCCACATGCCGCGACGACGGCTCGGGTTCATGTGCTTCATCATCACCTCCTGACCTCCACCGGACGATGGGCTCATTCCCCTCGTCCGGACTTCAGGCATCCTCGCGATCGGGCGACGCCGGCGCCGTCGCTATTCCTGCTTCTTGGCCGCTGTCTTCTTGGCCTTGCCCTTCTTCTTGCCCTTGGGCTGCGAATGACACTTGCGACAGGTCTTGGCCGTGATCGGAAAGGCCACCTTGCCATGGCAGACACCGCACTTCTGCCCCATCAGAATGGCGGCCATGCTGATCTGGTTGGCGCCCTTCTGGGGGATGAAGATGGCCGGATGGCAGTTGGAGCAGTCCAGCCATTCGGTATGCTGCTTGTGCGGATAGACCACGTTGGGCATGGAGCCCTTCACTTCGCGCACGATGTTCAGATCCATGACGATGGGCTTGGCCTTGGGATCCAGCCGATCGAAACGGGGATTGATCTTGCCCGTCTCCAGGGATTTCACCCAGTCCACGTGATTGCCCACGTTGGACTTCACCAGATCCTTGAACGCCTCCTTGGGCGGCTGCAGGTAGGCCACCCCCTCGCCCTCCGGATCATGATAGCCGTCTTCGGCCGGCGGCAGGTTGAAGGGCTTCTTGGGCGTGAGCAGCCGGTTGAAGGTGTTGGGGTTCTTCGGCTCGGCCGCATTGGCCTGCTGCACGACACCGGCCACCAGCAGCGCGGCAGCGATGACGAACAGCAGGGTGATGAATTTCAGGGATTGCAGGATATCTCTCATGTCACTCTCTCCGCTCGGCATGCATGATCATTTTTGTTGGCCCTGGGTCGGCCCGGGCGGGGCCAGCTTGCCGAGGCGACTGCCGATGACCTGCGTGGGCAGACCCGGCTTGCCCGAATGACAGATGTTGCAGTTTTCCACCGACCAGGCAATCTCGCCGTTATGGCAGGCCCCACAATACTGGCCATCGATGATCTTCAGCATGTTGATGCCGCTGCCACCGGCCTTGAACTGGAAGCCCAGGTCCGCATGGCAGACCTTGCAACGGAAACGGATGCGGTGGAACCAGTGAGGAAAGATCACTGGCGGCATGCCTTCCTTTTCCGCATTCTCGTTGAGCACCAGATCGCCGTATTCGGCCTGTACCGGTTGCCCCGTCAGCCACAGGGTGCCGGCCAGCGCCAGCAGCAGGGCGAACCGGCGTCCGCATCGGGTTGCATGGTTCATTTTTCCTCCGTCTCCTCGTCTTGCTGGTTTCTCGTTGGTTCAATTGCCGAAATACCGCCGCGCCTGGAACATCAGCACGTTGTAGCGGTTGCGGTTGATCTCGGACATGCGCAGGCTCAGGCGCAGGTTCAGACGTCCGAGCACATAGTCGAAGCGGTTGATCCACACGGCGCTCTCCTGCTTCTGGGTGAACACGTCGGTGGGCGTCTCCAGCTGGTTGCTGATGCGCAGATCCGAATAGAACTGCAGCCGGTAGACGTTGAAGGCGCGAATGTGGCGGTAGACCAGCGAGCCGCTGGCGGTAGTGCCAAAGCCGTCGTACTGGCTGCCCGGGTTCACATTGCGGTTGCTGTTGATGGTCAGGTTGCCGGTGAGCGCCGACCAGGGGCCGAAGGAGTAGCTGCCGTTGAACTGGAAATTGATCAGCTGGTAGATTTCCTGCGGCCCGCTGTCGCCGATGGTGCGCGAGTCCGACGCCATCAGACGCATGTAGGCGTTGCCCAGACCCTTGCCCTTGCGCCAGGTGAAGGACAGGCTGTTGCTCAGCCGGTTGCGGTCCTGCAGCACCGTGTCGTAGTCGCCGGTGACGCTCTGGGAAAACTGCATGGACAGCTCTTCCCGCGGCCGCAGGGCCAGGGCCCGCTGGATGTTGTGCCCCAGGGTCAGGCCTACGTGCTGGCCGCCGAACTCCCGCTCGATGCGGTTGGTCAGGCTGGCGGTGGTGTACCAGCGATAGCTGAAGCGGCCCAGGGGAATGAAGGCCGGATTGTAGGCCACGGTCGCCGTCTGGGTGGAGACGTTGATCTGCTCGCCGTTGGCGCGCACCGTCTTGCCGGTGAGATTGCCGCGCACCCGCAGGTAGGGCGTGACGTTGTAGTTGATGCCGCCGTAGGCATTCAGCGAGTCGGCATCGGCATCGGTGACCGCTGTCCCTGTTTCCCGGTAACTGTTGAAGTAGCGGATCCCCAGGTTGCCGGTCAGTTTCGGATTGGCCGGGCGCCAGAAGGAATTGGAGGTCAGCTGCACCTGCCGGGTCCGGTTGGCATAGGCGCTCACCTGGTCGTCCAGCTCCAGGTAGCTGATCATGTTCTCCATGCTGAAGCCGCCATCGGGCCGGAAGTTGTGGCGCAGCACCAGGTTGTCGTTGCGGTAGTTGGTGCTGGCGGAACGGCGCCGGGCCTCCTCGCGCCGGGCATCGAACTTCAGGCGGTTGTGACGAAAGCTCTTGCCGGCCATGAAACTGTAGATGTCGCTGATGTCGTCCTGCTGGCCGAGCATGGTCTGGATGTTCTTGTCCCAGGTGCCCTGCATCACGAAGGATCCCTGGGGGCTGCGATACTTCTGGCTGATCCCGTAGCGGGTATTGGTATAGGGCACCGAGCCGATGGCCTCGCCGGTCACCCGGCTGTCGCTCTTGCGGTACCGGGCCTCGAAGGGAAAGCGGCTCATGGGCAACAACTGCATGCGGGCGTCACCGGTGACGATGTTGCCGGTGGAGGTGCCGTTGTTCTCCCGCTGCAGATGGTCGAAGGTCAGCCCCAGGCCGCCGTCCACCTGCAGGAACCAGGGTTGCCAGACATAACTGTTGCCGCGCAGATTCACCGTGAGCAGGTTCTCCCATTGATCCTCGCCGCTCGCGTAGTCCTCGAGCCGGCTCTCGTAGGTCACGTCGCCCCAGAAGCGGATGGGGGCGAGCACGTATTCCGCCCGCACGGGCCAGGCTGCCGTCAGCAGCAGCCCGGCCGCCAGCCAGCCCGTTCCCCGCCCCTTGCCCGTTCCGTGATGCCCCATGATTCGGCCCTGGCACGATTCCGTGGATCACGAATTGTCCGTTCCCGGCGTCCCTTCCTCCCCGTCCGGCTCGGCCGGATAGTAACGACCGTTGACCACGATGGGCGTCTTCTCCCGCAGACGGGCCACCAGTTCCCTTGTCCGCTGCGCGCGCGCCTCGCGCAGATACAGTTCCCGGGCGCGCGCTTTTACCTTGTCGAAGGGGTTGAGCACCGGCGGCTTGCGGTCGATGAGCCGGAAGATGGCAACCCCCTGCAACAGACGCAATGGTGGCGTGATGTCTCCGGGCTTCAGCTTGTCCAGTGCTTTCTGGACCGGCGGCGCCAGCATGCCGCGGTGCAGGTAACCCATGTCGCCACCGGCTTCGGCGCTGTCGTCGGCCGAATGCAGCCGCGCCAGCTCGGCGAAATCGGCGCCCGCGTCCAGTTGCCGGCGGATGCGCTGGCCCTCGGCCATCGCCTGTTCCCAGACCGCCGCCGGCGAGGACGGCGCCACCCGCAGCAGGATCACCGCCACCCGCAACTGCTCGGGCGAGGTGAACTTGTCCGGGTGCTGCGCGTAGTAGCGGCGCAGGGTTTCCTCGTCAGGATCGGGTACCCGGGCGAGATCCGTCTTGAGCTGGATCAGAATGCTCTGGTTTTCCAGAAAGGTGCGCAGCCGTTTCTCGAGTCGGGCGCGATACGCCGGCCAGTCTTCCCGCTCGCCGTAACGCTTGCGGTAGTCGGCGAGCATGGCCTCGAGGGTCGGGTTCACCCGTTCGGCTTCGGGCCGGTAGCCGCGCCGCCGGGCCTCCTGCACCATCAGCACCTTGTCGATCAGATCGTCGGCCGCCGCACGGCGGATGCGGGCCTGTTCACCCTCGGGGATCTTGCCGTGATAAAACTGGTTGCGGACATAGTTGTGAAAGGCCTGCTTGAATTCCTCGGCGGGGATCGTGTCTTCGCCTACGCGGGCAAAGACGTCTTCGGGCAGGGTTTCGATCCGCAACGCGGCCTGCACCGGCATCGCCGCCAGCAGCCACAGGCACAGACCGGCCAGTTGCAGGACTCCCGTCACGGGCACTCGGTTCACACGCTTCTCCTCAACAGGGACCGGAAGGCAGACGAAAAAAACGGCCCCGGGTGACGGAGACAGCTATCACCTCGGGACCGTTGGTATGGAACGATATCGGAAAATATCGCCCTTCGACCCGATCGCCGGCCCTACTTGGTATGGCAGGCCAGACAGACCGCGCTGCCCGTGTTCTGTATGCGCAGGAAGGTCGGGTTCACGTCCGTATGCGGGTTGTGGCAGCTGGCACACTCGACGAACGGTTCGGTGGCACCGAGATCCGCGCGGGTGTAGAGCTGCATGTCGGTCTTCTCGCGAATGCCGGTGGTGCCCACGTCGGTGTCCACCCACCAGACCGGATTGCCGTTGATGGTGGCCTTGTAGGGTGCAACGAAGTCCGGATCGGCCAGGTTGCCGGTGAATGGCCCGTCCGGATCGGCCGACGTGGCGCCACCGCCGCCGTACTGGATGCCCACCGGGTGATCGTTGGACAGGTCGGTGCCGATGTTGACGATGCTGGCCGTGGCGTAGTTCAGCGAACCCACCGGGGTGGCCGTGGCGGCCGGGCCGGTCCAGGTACCGGGCAGGGCCGCACCCGCGGGATCGTAGTTGCCGGAACCCGGCGCGTTGATCATCACGTTCATGGCCTGGGTACCGTCATGGCAGGACAGGCAGGCAATGGACACGGAGCCCACCGGCGCCACGCCGCCGTCGAGGGACGAGGTGCCCAGCGAGGCATAGGTGGTATAGCTGGCCGGATCGGACAGCACCCGGTTCCACAGGGGCACGGAGGCCGAGTTGTCGGCGCCGTGCGGGGTGTGACAGAACACGCAGATGGCCTCGGTGCCGTCGAAGGAGTTGGTGCCGGTCACGTTGGTCGTGCCCAGGTTGTGCCGGGTATTGGCGATCGCGCCCAGCGCCGTCTGCGCCGTGAGCAGGCCGACGGTGGCGAGCACGCCGAGCAGGCCGTGCCGCAGCCACGGATTTGCAATCTTGCGAGCCATGGAAATTTCCCTCCGCTTTGTTGTCGTTCGGGCAATCTTTTTTTCTTGAGGATCGCTCTGCAGGAACCGCGCCAATCTCCAAGTCCTTGATCCGGATGGCCGAATACACCACAGGTCATAGGGTTTCTTACCGGATCCGGGAATCCGTCACAGGAACTTTCCCGAAAATGGGAAAACCGACAGGGGTGTCAGTCCGTCATGTTCGTCAGGGTTCGTACAGGTGATGCCGCTCCCGCGATTCCGGCCAGTGGAAGTACTTGTAGCGGAACAGCGAATCGACGCCATGGCAGTCGCTGCACAGGAAACCGTCGGTCCGCGCATGGCGCAGGAAACTGTTGAGTACCGTGCCCTCGTGGCGCTTGCCGTCGCCCGGGTGCGCGCGAGCCGGATCCCAGCGATGGGGATCGTGACAGGTGGGACAGGTGATCTTGCCCACCGGAACCCGTTCGCCCGCATCGCTGAACACCGGCGGATTGATGTTGGCCTTGCGCACGCCCACCCGGCGCCCCGCGTTGGACGGCACCCGCCGGGGCGGGTGATGCCGCT
>JALVBM010000340.1 GCA_027010665.1 Chromatiales bacterium | reverse complement strand
AGGGTGCAATAGCGAAGCGTATTGCACCAATCGTTCATCGCGGCGAGGGCGCCGCTCCTACACGTAGGGTGCGTTCGCGCAGCAACGCACCATCATCCCTCGCCACTGTTTTTATCACTTTTCACTGAAATCCAGCCGCGGCAACTTCCCCAGCACCTCGCCGGCGCGCAGGCAGACGGTCTTGAAATACTGGTAGCTCTGCTCGTCGATGGGGCAGGTGTCGCTGTGGCGGTCGGCGTAGAACAGGCCAACGGGTCGGCCGTCGAGAACCACTGACATGGCGGCGAAGGTTTTCACGCCGATGAGCTGACGAAAATCTTCCGGCACCAGGGGCCAGAAGCGTTCGCGCGTGCTGTCGTTGATGAGCACGGCCTGGGTCTTTTCCATCAGGCGGGTCAGCAAGTGCGGTTCGTCCAGGGGCACGATGAAACGGCTGAAGACCGGATCGTTGTCGGCGCCGATGATCTTGGCGGCCACCAGGCGGTTCTCGTCGGCCTCGAAGCGGGCGAAGACCACGCGGTTGAGGCCGATACCGTCGTGCATGCCCTTGAGGACCAGGCTGACGACATTGTAGGCGTGTTCCCGCAGCAGTTCCGGTTTTTGCAGCGTGGCCAGCAGATTCTGCAGAACCCTGCGCTGGGGCATCAGACACACCTCGGCACCTTCACTGGCGGCCTCGTCTTCGTCCGGTGCGTCCTCGTCCGGTTCCACATGGATCAGCGGCAACCGGCTGGCCGCGGGGACCGCCCGATACATCGTGCTGTCATGGGCCACGCTCACGGCGAGACGGTGGGCGCGGGCGATCAGTTCGGCTTCCGTCATCTCCAGCCACTCGGCCGCGCGCGATTCGATGCTCCGCGTTCTTTCCCCATACCAGTCGATGGCTGCCGCCCGGGCCAGTTGCACGGCGAGCATGATGCCGTACGCGCGGGGGAAGCGGGCGTTTTCCGGATGCAGGGCCTCGAGCACCAGTTTGGGCAGGCGCCACAGGCGGGCGAGTCGGGCGGTGAGCTGGTCGAGGGTGAAGCCCAGGACCAGGTATTCGGCTTCCTCGCATGCGATGTGCTTTTCGCGTCGCATCTGATCGACGGCATCGAGTTGCTGCGGCGCATAGATGGCCACGAACATCTCACCCAGAAAGTGTAGCTGGGTGGCGGCGAAGACCTCGTCCGGTGTCATGTCACGGCGCAGGATGGCCCAGTCGGTGGCCTGGCGGGCAGCGTGATAGGCGCGGGCAAAGGTCTTGTGCAGGCGCGCCAGCGCGGGTGGCGGCAGCTTGTCGTCGATGACCGGCAGACGTGCGGGCAGCTCGCTGACCTTTTCGGTGCCCAGCATCATCAGCGCCTGTTGCACCGAGGTCACGTCGGAGCGCAGGGGACCGGCGGACATGCTGTTGGTCAGGCGCAGCAGGTGTACCACCAGCCCGGGATCCCGCTCCACTTCCGCCACCAGTTCGCTGATGTGCGCATTTTCCCGGGCGCAGTGATTCCGCAGAACCGTCACGGTCTGCGGCAGGACCGGCACCGGCTTGCGGCCGATGCGTTCGATCCAGCTCTCGATGCCGTCGTTGACGGCGCCGGCCTGCGGGGATGGGGATGGCATACCCCCACTATCGGACGAAAAGACCCATGCTTTAGACAAGGCGATGACAATGCTGACGCGGAAAATTTTTTGCCGGTGGGGGGTCAAGTTTGGTGCCGGGCGAGACGATAAGAGGTCAGACCCGTTTCGTTCATCGACGCCCGCGGTGGCGCAGAACACCAAGGAAAAGCTGGATCGCCCATGAAACTGATTATTGGTGTCATCGTCGTTCTTGGTTGTGTATTCGGCGGTTATGTGTTGTCACACGGCAATCTGGCCGCGTTGTACCAGCCCTTCGAGCTGCTGATCATCGCCGGGGGTGCCACGGGTGCCTTTATCATCGCCAACCCGCCGACCACCATCTTCGCCGTGCTCAAGGGCCTGCCGGGACTGCTCAAGGGCAACAAGTACAACAAGCAGACCTACATGGATCTGCTCACGCTCATGTACAACCTGTTCGCCAAGGCGCGCAAGGAAGGCCTGATGGCTCTGGAGGCCGACATCGACGAGCCGGAGCAGAGCGACATCTTCAAGGAGTTCCCCAAGCTGCAGAAGAATCACCATCTCATCGAGTTCATCTGCGACTATCTGCGGCTGATGGTGGGCGGCAACATGAACGCCTTCGAGCTGGAAAGCCTGATGGATCTGGAGCTGGAGACCCACCATCACGAGGCGGAGAAGCCCAGCCATGCCGTGACCAATGCCTCCGACGGCCTGCCCGGTTTCGGTATCGTGGCGGCGGTGATGGGGGTGGTAATCACCATGGGCTACATCAGTGAGCCGCCGGAAGTGCTGGGCGCCCACGTTGGCGCGGCGCTGGTGGGCACCTTCCTCGGCATTCTGCTGGCCTACGGCCTGGCCGGCCCCATGGGCAACGCCATGGCCGAGCAGGCCGAGGAGGAAAGCAAGCTGCTGGAGTGCGCCAAGATCTGCATCATGGCCACCCTCAACGGCTATACGCCGCAAATCGCCGTGGAGTTCGGGCGCAAGGCCCTCTACAGCCACCTGCGGCCGAGCTTCGCCGAGCTCGAAGAACACATCAAGAACCAGAAGAAGTAACGGGCTTCGGACGATAACGGAAACGAAGCCGTGGCGGACGACAAGAAACAACCCATTGTCATCAAGAAGGTGGTCAAGGGCGGCGGGGGCCATCACGGCGGCTCCTGGAAGGTGGCCTATGCCGACTTCGTGACCGCCATGATGGCCTTCTTCCTGCTGCTGTGGCTGCTCGGGATCACCGACGAGATCCAGCGCGAAGGCATCTCGGACTGGTTCAAGAATCCCACCGGCATCAAGGGGCCCGGCGGCGCCAGCACCAGCATGATCAAGCTCGGCGGGGCCAAGGACATACCCAAGGGCAAGGGCAAAAAGTCCGAGCAGCACAAGCCCGAGAGCACGCCCATTCCCGAGAACAAGGTTCAGGTGGTCGAGATCGAAAAGGACAAGCGCCGGCTCGATCAGCTGCTGACCAAACTCAAGGCGGCCATCGAAAGCTCCGATCAGCTCCGCAACTTCAAGGATCAGTTGCTGCTCGAGATTACCCCCGAGGGCCTGCGCGTGCAGATCGTGGACAAGGCCAACCGGCCCATGTTCGACTCGGGCAGCGACGAACTCAAGCCCTACACCAAGGTGATCCTGCGCAAGCTGGCCCGGATCATCACCCAGGAAGTGCCCAACCGGATCAGCATCACCGGCCACACCGACGCCACGCCCTTCCCCAAGGGCTACATCGAATACGAGGACCGCTACGGCAACGACTATCGCAAGCCCTACAGCAACTGGGAACTGTCGGCGGATCGCGCCAATGCCGCCCGCCGCGAACTCCTCAAGGGCGGCATGCCGCCGGATCAGATCGGCCGCGTGGTCGGCCTCGGCTCATCGGTCCTGTTCAACAAGGCCAACCCCCGTGATCCCGTCAACCGCCGGATCAGCATCATCATCATGAACAAGCAGGCGGAAGAGAACCTGCGGGAGAGCGAAGGCGGGAGCGCAAAGGATGGTGGGGAGAAAACTGCCGTCGGGCACGGTGAGCATTCGCGGCATTGAGATGGCGGGCGAAGAACGAGGAAACGCGTGATCAAGTCCATTTCACGGCTACCGCCTCATCGCGGCTGAGCGCCGATCCTGCACCAAAGCCTTTGCGTCCTCTGCGTTCTTCGCGCCTTTGCGTTGGAAGCCTATAAATCCGGATTTTCCACCGACGCCAGAATCCTGAGATAACTCTCATACCGCCGGCGGGAAATCCGGCCTTCCTCCACCGCTTCGCGTACCGCGCAGCCCGGTTCCTTGCGGTGCAGGCAGTCGCGAAAGCGGCAGGCCGGGGCGTATTCGCGGAACTCGCGGAAACCTGCGGCCACCTGGTGCGGCTCGATGTTCCACAGGCCGAATTCGCGGATGCCGGGCGAGTCGATGACGGCGCCGTGGTCGTGGGGCAGGTGGTAGAGCCATGCCGTGGTGGTGGTATGCGTACCCTTGCCGGTGGCCTCGGAAATTTCGCCGATGCGGGCCTCGGCGTCGGGGAGCAGGGCATTGATCAGCGACGACTTGCCCACGCCCGACTGGCCGACGAAGATGCTGGTGTGTTCCTGCAGCCGGGTTTCCAGATCGGCGATGCCTTCCCCGTTCTTGACGCTGGTTTCGATGACGGCGTAGCCCAGCCGGCGGTATTCGTCGAGCAGGGGGTCCAGTTCGCCGCGGGCAGCCGTGTCCAGCAGATCGATCTTGTTGAGCACGATGACGGGCTCGATGCCCAGCACCTCGGCGGCCACCAGGTAGCGATCCACCAGGCCCGGGGAGAAGGCCGGCCTCGGGGAGGTGACGATCAGGATCTGGTCGATGTTGGCGGCAATGACTTTCTTGCGGCCATGGCTGTCGGGGCGGGCCAGTTCGCTGCGACGGGGTTCGCGAACCTGCACGATGCAATCGCCCTGCTCGTCCGTATGCCACTGGACATTGTCACCGCAGACCAGATCGCCCAGCTTGCGACGGCTGGTGCAGCGGTGCAGTCGGCCCTTCTCGTCCTCGACGATGAGCCGGGCGCCGAAGCGGGCGACCACGCGGCCAGGAACGAGATTGGCCGGTGGCGGAGCAGGGCGGGGCTTGCCCGGTTTGCGACGACCCATGCCGGTCAGGCGTCGAGGCGGTCGATGCGGGCGGCGCAGATGAAGTCGTTTTCGGACAGGCCGCCGATGGCATGGGTGGTGTAGCGCACCACGCAGCGGTTGTAGCCCACTTCCAGATCCGGATGGTGATCGGTGTGATGGGCAATCCAGGCCACGGCGTTGACGAAGGCCATGGTGTGATAATAGTCGCGAAAGTGGAACGTGCGCTCGATGGATGCGTGATCCTCGCTCAACACCCATTCGGGCAGTTCCGCCAGCAGTTCGGTGGCCTGTTCCAGATTGAAGGGCGTGGCCTCGGCGGGAACGGGTTGTACGGGACGATCGGCCAGGTGGGTCATGGCGACTCCGGGAACTTGTAGAAGGTCTGGTTCAGATAGTGGACCACATCGTCGATCTGATCGGGCGGCCAGGGCATGCCCAGGCTGTCCTTGCAGCGGTTCACCTGCCGGCGCAGGCCGTCGAGGCTTTCGATGCGACGGTCGGGGCGGGTGTAGATGCCGGTACCGTCGCCACCGACCATGCCGGCGTGACACTTGATGCAGTTCTCGTCGTGCAGGGACTTGCCACGTTGGAGATCGGGTGCCGCCTGCAGGGCGGCGGCAAGGATCCAGCTCATCAGGAACAGCAGGAATCTGGCCATTTTCTCCTCACTTTTCTCGTTTGTTTCAGGCGGGCTGGGGACTTTCCTTCAGTTTACGCGACAAATGGGCGATCCGCACCGGTGCCGGGGGATGGGAATCGTGGAAGGCCGAATAGAGGGGGTCCGGTGTCAGGGTGCTGGCGTTCTCCTCGTACAGCTTCACCAGGGCCCGGATCAGGGTCCGGGGATCGGCCTGCCGGGCGGCGAAGTCGTCGGCCTCGAATTCGTGTCGGCGGCTGAACCAGGCCATCACGGGCGAGAGAAAGGTGCTGAACACCGGGGAAATCATCATGAACAGGATCAGGGCCATGTAGGTGGAGGGCGTGCTCACGCCGAGGCCGGTGTAGAACTCGGGCATCTGCATCAGTTGCGCGAGAACCCACAGGCCGAGGAGCGACAGGCCGGCGAGCAGCACAATGCGCTTGCGGATGTGGTGGCGCCGGAAATGGCCGAGTTCGTGGGCCAGGACCGCTTCCACTTCCTCGGGTGTGAGCGACTTGAGCAGGGTGTCGAAGAACACGATGCGCTTGTTGGTGCCGAGGCCGGAGAAGTAGGCGTTGCCGTGGCTGGAGCGGCGGGAGCCGTCCATCACGAACACGCCGCTGCTGCGAAAGCCACAGCGCTCCAGCAGGTTGACGATGCGCTGGCGCAGGGCCTCGTCGTCCAGCGGCTCGAACTTGTTGAACAGCGGCGCGATGAAGGCCGGCCAGGCCCAGAGCATGAGCAGGCTGAAGCCCATCCATACGCCCCACACGTACAGCCACCAGTTGGGGCCGGCGGTCTCCATCAGCCACAGCACCAGCCAGACCAGCGGCGCGCCGATGAGCAGGGTGAGCAGGAACTGCTTGATCAGATCCGAGACGAAGGTGGCCGGGGTGGTGCGGTTGAAACCGAAGCGTTCCTCGAGCCGGAAGGTGCGGTAGACGGCAAAGGGCAGGTCGAGCAGGCTGCTGATTACCAGCACGCTGAGGATCACGCCGACGCCGGTGGCCACCGGCGACCAGCCCAGGCTGCGCCAGGCCTGATCCAGCCATTCCAGGCCGCCGCCCAGGGTCCAGCCGAGCAGCAACAGGGTGCCATAGACCAGTTCCGCCATGCCCAGCCGGGTCCGCGCCACGGTGTAATCGGCGGCCTTGCGGTGGGCTTCGAGCGGGATGTGATCGCGGAAGGCCTCGGGCACCGCATCGCGGTGGGCGAGGACGTGACGGATCTGGCGCCGGTCCAGCCACAGTTGCAGCAGCAGCGAGAGGGCCAGGGCGACGAGGAAAATCTCGGTAATCAGGTTCATGTGATAAGCTTCGATTGCCTGCCGGAGGAAGGGTTCCGCAGATTAGCCCCTGGCTTCCGGCAAGGCAAGAATCCCCGAGTGACCCTGCCGGCTGCAAGGAATTGTCGAACATGGCGCAAAATCCCAACCACCTCATCTGGATCGATCTGGAAATGACCGGGCTCGACACCCGCAACGACGTGATCATCGAAATCGCCACGGTGGTCACCGACAGCGAACTGAACATCGTTGCCGAAGGCCCGGTGATCGCCATTCACCAGAGCGAAGAGCGCCTGGCGGGCATGGACGAGTGGAATACCCGCCAGCACGGCCAGTCGGGCCTGGTGCAGCGGGTGCGGGAAAGCCGCATCGACGAGGCCGAGGCCGAGCGCCAGACCCTGGACTTCCTGCGCCAGTACGTGCCGGCCAAGGCCTCGCCCATGTGCGGCAACTCCATCTGCCAGGATCGCCGCTTCCTGGCCCGCTGCATGCCGGATCTCGAGGACTACTTCCACTACCGCAACCTGGACGTGAGCACCATCAAGGAACTGGCCAGGCGCTGGGCGCCCGATGTCTACAAGGGCTTCAGCAAGGAATCGAGCCACCTGGCGCTCGACGACATCAAGGATTCCATCGACGAGCTGCGGTATTACCGGGCGCATTTTTTCCGGTTGCCGGAGTAGGGGAGAGGCCCGACCCGACATTGTCGGCCTGATGCCCAAAGGGCACACGAGGCCGACCTGCACAAGGGGCCTGGCGACCCATCCCCCGTCACCCCTCCGTCCCGACCCGACCGCCCAGCGGCGTCAAGCCTCCGTCACCTCATCCTCGACGCCCGCCCAAGTGCTTGATTGACAAGCCATCCACCATCCCTCCTGCCTGTGGTACAGCTCTTGCATCCACTGTCTGCAGACACGTTTCCACATCGATACGAAGGAAGGGGCATGGCGGACGAAGAACTCGATCTCGATACCAAGGGTGGCGGCAAGCTGACCAAGATCCTGATTGTGCTGGTCATCGTGCTGCTGCTGGCGGTGGGCGGCCTGGGGGCCTGGCTGTTCATGGGCAAGGGCGAGGAAGGCGAAGCCGAGGCCGCGAAGGCCGAAGGGGAAGAGCATGCCGCGGCCGTCGAGCATGCCCCGGCCCATTACCTGCCGCTGAAACCGGAATTCACCGTCAACTTCGCCGACGACCGCAAGGCCGCCTATCTGCAGGTGGAGATCACCGTGATGGCGCGCAAGCCCGAGGCCCTGGGCGTGGTCGAGGCCGAGATGCCGGTGATCCGCAACGATGTGCTCAACATCCTCAGCAGCAAGACCTACGACGAGCTGAGCAGCCGGGCCGGCAAGGAGGCCCTGGCGGCCGAGATCCTCAAGACCATCCAGGGCATCGTGGCCGAACAGCTTCACGACCCCGGCGTGGAAGCCGTGTATTTCACCAGTTTCGTCATGCAGTAGGAACCTGTCATGTCCGTGAACGATCTGCTCTCCCAGGACGAAATCGATGCGCTGTTGCACGGCGTCGATGGTGGCGATGTCGACACGGAAAGCGATGTTCCGCCGGAAGGAATCCGGCCGTTCGATTTCGCCAGCCACGATCGCATCGTCCGTGGGCGCATGCCCACGCTGGAGATGATCAACGAACGCTTTGCCCGCAAGCTGCGCGTGAGCCTGTTCAACATGCTGCGCCGTTCGGCGGAAATCTCCGTCGGGGGTGTGCAGATGGTCAAGTTCTCCGAATACGTGCACAGCATGTTCGTGCCCACCAGCCTCAACATCGTGCGCGCCAGGCCGTTACGCGGTTCGGCCCTGTTCGTGTTCGACCCGCGCCTGGTGTTCATCCTGGTGGACAACTTCTACGGCGGCAATGGCCGGCACGCCAAGATCGAGGGACGCGACTTCTCGCCCACCGAGCAGCGGGTGATTCACATGGTGCTGGAGGACTGCTTCCGCGAGATGGCCGAGGCCTGGAAGCCGGTGCTGCCCATCGAGTTCAGCTTCAGCAGCATGGAGGTCAATCCCCAGTTCGCCAACATCGTCAGCCCCAGCGAAGTGGTGGTGGTGTCCACCTTCCACATCGAACTCGACGGCGGTGGCGGCGATCTGCACGTGACCATGCCCTACGCGATGCTCGAGCCCATCCGGGAGCTGCTGGACGCCGGCATCCAGAGCGATACCAACGAGAAGGACGAGCGCTGGAGCATTTCCCTGCGCGAAGAGGTCAAGACAGCCAGCGTCGAACTCTCATCCACCCTGACCAAGATCACCGTCAGCCTGCGGGACGTGCTCAAGTGGCAGGCCGGCGACGTGCTGCCCATCGAAATGCCGGAGACCGTGACCCTCAAGGCCGAGGACGTGCCGATTCTGAAAGGCAAGTTCGGGGTCAGCAACGACAATCTGGCCGTCAAGATCATCGGGCCGGTGGAGCGGCCCAAGACCGTCAACCTGACCCTGGCGCCGGTCATCAACCAGTAAACGCCGAACCGAGGAACGCAACATGAGCGAAGAGAACCAGAGCGACGTAATGGACGAATGGGCCGAGGCCATGGCCGAGGCCGGCGCCGCCGGCGACGAGGCGGCTGCGGCGCAGGCAGAGTCGGGCGAGGACGTGGCCCAGGCCGAACTGGAAACCCTCGAGGACACCGGCGGACACGGTGACGAGGAGATCAATCTGGATGTCATTCTCGACGTGCCGGTGACCGTGTCCATGGAGATCGGTCATACCCGCATGAACATCCGCAACCTGCTGCAGCTCAACCAGGGCTCGGTGGTGGAGTTGGACCGCCTGGCCGGCGAGCCGCTGGACGTGCTGGTCAACGGCACCCTCATCGCCCATGGCGAGGTGGTGGTGGTCAACGAGAAGTTCGGCATTCGCCTCACCGACATCATCAGCCCGTCCGAACGGGTGCGGAAACTGGGCTAGGCGGCATGCGGGGGAGGGCATGGACAACGGGCCTGCTGGCCATCGCGCAGGGACCGCTGCTGGCGGCGGAAGAGGCCGCCCGTGACGCCGCCCTGCCGAC
>JALVBM010000339.1 GCA_027010665.1 Chromatiales bacterium | reverse complement strand
CTGGAGGTCGGTATGATTACAGAGGAGAGGTGCATGGAAATACACATACTGTCCCGCCAGGGAAAGAGCATCCGGGAGATTGCCCGGATCACCGGACTGTCCCGCAACACGGTGCGCAAGTACCTGCGGGATGCACAGAGGAAGCCCGAGTATTCACGGCGCAAGTCACGGGGAAGCAAGCTGGATCCCTACAAGGACTATCTGGAGTGGCGCATCGCTTCGGCACAACCGGAGCGGATCCCGGCCACGGTGCTCCACCGTGAGATCCGGGCCTTGGGCTTTGACGGCTGTGAACGGCTGGTGCGCAACTATGTGCGCAGCCTCTATCCACGACCTGCACCGGAGCCGGAGAACCGCTTCGAGACGGCACCCGGTCAGCAGATGCAGGTGGACTGGTGCGTGTTTCGGCGGGGCCGGGATCCCCTGTCGGCGTTCGTGGCCACGCTCGGCTTCTCCCGCATGAGCTTCGTGGAGTTCACGACCTCGGAGCAATTCGAGATCCTGCGTGCCTGCCACGAGCATGCCTTCGAGTATTTTGGCGGCGTCCCGCAAGAGGTGCTCTATGACAACATGCGCACGGTCGTGCTGCAGCGGGATGCCTATGGTCCCGGGCAGCATCGCTTCCATCCCGGGCTGTGGGATCTGGCCCGGCATTTCGGCTTCATGCCCAGGTTGTGCCGTCCCTACCGGGCCCGGACCAAGGGCAAGGTGGAGCGCTTCAACCGCTATCTGCGTGCGAGCTTCTATGTGCCCCTGGCAAGCCGCCTGAAGGCGGTGGGCCTGCCCTTGGACGCCGACACGGCAAACGCCGAGGTCCGGCGCTGGCTGGACGAGGTGGCCAATGTTCGCATGCACCGGGAACTCGGGGCACGGCCCATCGACCGTTTCGCCGAGGAGCGCAAGGCGTTGCAGCCGTTGCCCGTCCGCCTGGTCGTGGTGCCTCAGGAGGCGCCGGCGCCAGGGGCATCCCGCTGGCCCACCGAGACCTTGCAGCGGCCGCCGGCCATCTATGAGCAGCTGCTGCGGGAGGGCGTGCTATGAGCCTGCTCCAGCACCAGCGCATCGAGGCCCTGTGCGAGCAGCTCAAGCTGCAGGCGGTGGCCAACGTCTACGCCAACCTCGCCGAGGAAGCCGGTGGCAAGGAGGCGAGTTACATCGACTATCTGGAGGAGGTGCTCAAGGCCGAACAGGCAACTCGCCAGCGCCGCTCCCGTGAGACCCTGGCCCGGCTGGCCGGCTTCCCGGCCATCAAGACCCTGGAAGGGTTCGACTTCCAGTTCGCCACCGGTGTGCCGAAGGAGCGTATCGAGGCACTGGCCTCGCTGGCCTTCCTGGAACGGCGGGAGAATGTCATCTTCCTGGGGCCTTCGGGCACCGGGAAAACCCACCTGGCCATCGCGCTGGGCTACCAGGCCACCCAGGCCGGCGCCAAGGTCCGATTCATCTCGGCCGCAGACCTGATGCTGCAACTGGAATCGGCCCAGCGTCAGGGACGCTACAAGGAGGTCATGAAGCGCAGTGTCCTTGGCCCCCGGCTGCTGATCATCGACGAGATCGGCTATCTGCCTTTCTCCTCGACCCAGGCCAGCTTGTTCTTCCAGGTCATTGCCAAACGCTATGAGGCCGGATCGGTCATCCTGACTTCCAACCTCAGCTTCGGGGAGTGGGAGCAGGTGTTCGGTGGCAACGCGGCACTGACCTCGGCCATGCTCGACCGGCTGCTGCATCATGCCCACGTCATCCAGATTCGGGGCGACTCCTATCGCCTCAAGGACAAGCGGCGGGCGGGCATCCTCGGCCAGCAGACTGCCGCCATCGGCATGGAGTCATGAATACCTGAGTAAAACCGGTGGGTCATTTTCACTTTGCCGATCCCAGACCAAAGTGGGTCAATTTTCAGTTTCCGTTGACAGCGCGCTTGTCGCGGTATTGGTAGGCGTGTTGCGGCCTGAATGCCCGGATGGGCATGTGGCCGAACACGCGGCGCAGGCGTTCGATGCCGGCGGCCTGGCTGCGCCGGGTGGCGGGTGATTTGGTGGGCATGACTTCGACGGCGTAGCGGTCGAGCAGGGCGGCGATGGTGGCCGGGGTGTCGCGCGGGGTGATGCGCTCGGCCCAGGTCTTGTAGGCCTCCGGCAGGGTCTTGCCGAGGCGGAATCGTTTCTTGCCGTCCCAGGCGGCTTCCTGGCCTTTGGGCACGCGGTAGTAGTAGGCGCCGTGGTAGTGCTCCCACCGCTTGGGCAGCCCGCGGTTCTCGGGTTTGCGCTTACGCGGCGGCATCGTCCAGGGCCTCCCAGTCGGGTTCGGGGATGTCCTGCTGCCGGGCCGGGCCGCCCATGACGGCCTCGAGGTGGGAGCGCAGGACGACGATGCTGCCGTCCGGGCGGCGCTTGTGTTCGATGCCCATGGCGTTGAGGGCGCGGTGCTGGGCGGAGGTGGGTTGCCCCTCGAATATTCTGGACACACATTTGGTCTCAGAGTGAGAGCAAGAGGAGGTGTCCATGAGCAAGCAATCATTGGTGAAACGTTGGTCGGCGAAGCGCAAGCAAGAAGTCGTGCTGCG
>JALVBM010000338.1 GCA_027010665.1 Chromatiales bacterium | reverse complement strand
ACAGAAGTCCAGCTCTACAACGTCGGGCGATGAGGCTACCCGGTAGCCGGATAAGACAACGCCGTGCGTGATGCTGTTTTGATACCGCGTTGGTGTAGTGACCGCACGGAAAGATTTTTATTGTTTGCTTATGGTTGTTGTTTCATGGCGCCCGTCATGGCAGACGCTTCCTTGGTTCCCGTAAACCGAATCAAGCTGGCATATCGTGTTCGGTGTCAGGATTGGCATTGATAATAAACACAGTGTTGCAAAGGACGCAAGCGGAAAACCGAATGCGACAAGTGCGACACAATCATCGCTAAAACGGAATATTCTTTTATAACCGAATGCTGTTTTATTCAGCCGGTGATTGATGAGGCGGGCGAACCATGAACGCGCCCTGTTGTGTTGCAGGAACAGTGCAGAGATGCGTCAGTATGTCGTGTCGGACAAGGGGGAACGGTTGGCTTGGAGAAGATTCTGTTCATGCCCTCGTCCTTTACCTCTCCATGGCTACCCGCTACCGCACTTCCGCAGCAATGTTTCCACGTCGATGTCCTCGCCATCATGGGTCATGTCGACCAGTCGGGGAACGCCAATGCGGGCATCGATGGCTTCGATCATCTCGAGGACACGACTGGCGGCGGGATCGATGTGATTGGCTACCCAGCCGATCAGGTTCAGGCCGTCGGCGCGGATCGCTTCTGCGGTAAGCAGTGCGTGATTGATGCAGCCAAGGCGCAGGCCCACGACCAGGATCACCGGCAATTGCAGGCGGCCGGCCAGCGTCGCCACGTCGGCGGACCCGTCGAGGGGCACGCGCCAGCCGCCCACGCCTTCCACCACCAGCCGGTCGGCCTGGTGCGACAGATCACGTGCCAGGTTTTCGATGCGCTGCAGATCGATTCGCACCCCGGCTTCGCGGGCCGCCACGTGGGGCGCGATGGGTGGTTCAAAGCAGAAAGGATTGCAGGTCGCGTAGGCCTGTTGATTGCCGGCGGCGGCCAGCAGCGCCAGGGCATCGTCGTTGCGCAGCACGCCGTCAATCCTTCTTGCGCCCGAGGCGACCGGTTTCATTACCGCCACCTGCTCGCCGCGCGCGCGCAGGGCCTGCACCAGTTGCACGCTGAAACGGGTCTTGCCGATCTCGGTGTCGGTGCCGGTGATGAAGAAACCGTTGTTCACGAAGGCGTCCCTCCCGGCGTGGGCGTGAAGCAGACCGTCTGCTGCGCGCCCGTCGCCTGCGTTGTCTTCCAGGCATGACCGAACACCACTTCGTAGGTCACCGGCAGGCGGCCGTCCCGGCGCCAGGTTTCGTAGGCTTCGCGCAGGGCGGCGATGCGCGCCTTGCCGGTGAGGCCGCGCGCCCTGCCGGCCAGCACGTTGTGCGCGCCGATGGTCTTGAGATCGCGCATGATCCCGAACACGTCGTCATAGGTCAGGGTGATCCGCTCCACGTCGGTGACCGGATCGGCGAAGGGCGTCTGCAACAGCCAGTCGCCCACGTGGTGCATGTCGGGAAACACGTTCACGTGCGGCCGGTCGTCCACCTGCGCCCAGCTTGCGCGCAGCTCGTGCAGGGTGTCGGGTCCGAAGCTGGTGAACAGCAGCAGCCCGCCGGGGCGCAGCACCCGGCGCAACTCGGCGAACATGGCCGGCAGATCCACGCACCACTGGAAGGTGAGGTTGGAAAAGATCAGATCCACGCTCTCGTCCCGCAGCGGCAGGCGTTCCACGTCGCCGCAGACGAAACCGGTGGATCGCCGCAGGCGCTGCCACAGCCCCTGCCGTGCGCGGGCGGCCCGGAGCATGCCCTCGGCGATGTCCAGGGCCGTGATCGCCGCCTTCGGATAGCGCTGGCGCAGGCCCGGCAGGCACAGGCCGGTGCCGCAGCCGGCATCGAGGATCCGCTCTGGCGTGAAGCGGATGAGATCCAGCCGCTCCAGCAGGCGCTGCCCGACCTCGCGCTGCAGCACGGCCGCGGCATCGTAGTCCGGCGCGGCGCGATCGAAGGCACGGCGCATCTGGCGCTTGTCGGGGAGCGGCTCAGTCGCCATGGGCAAATTCCGTGATCGCCCCGGCCACGGCCTCGGGATGGGAGACGAATGGGGCATGGCCCGCGTCGGGGATGCGCTGGCATCGGGTCTGCGGCCGCAGTTCCACGGCCGCGCCCAGCGCGTCCGGATGCACCAGACGATCCCGCTCGCCACCGATGAGCAGGACGGGAGCGGTCACGGCCTGCCACGCATCGCGCAGGTCCGCGGCCTGCAGGATGCGCAGGCCGGCGGCCAGGGCGGCCGGATCCGGTGCCGGCGCCGCGTCCAATGCCGCGCGCAGGGCGCGCAGCGTGCTGCGGGCATCCGGCTCGCCGAAGGTCTGCAGGGCCAGGAAGCGTTGCAGGATGCCGGCATGATCCTCGGCCAGGCGGCGGCCGAAATCGGCCAGGGTGTCCGGATCCATGCCCGCCGGCCAGTCGTCGGCGCGGGAGAAACGCGGCGCGCTGGCGACGAGCACCAGGCGGCCCACCGCATCGGGGTGGGCCGCGGCCACCTGCAGGGCCAGCATGCCGCCCAGCGACCAGCCGGCCCACAGCG
>JALVBM010000337.1 GCA_027010665.1 Chromatiales bacterium | reverse complement strand
TTCTTCGGCACCCTGGCATTGCCGCCGGCCACGTACAGGCCGGGCTCGATGGTCAGGGTCATGCCCGGCTCGAGCATGCGCCAGTCGTCGTCCACCTTGTAGTCGCCCACGTCGTGCACGTCCATGCCCAGCCAGTGGCCCGTCCGGTGCATGTAGAACTGGCGGTATTTCTCCTTTTCGATGAGCTTCTTCACCGAGCCCGAGAGCAGACCGAGCTGCACCAGTCCGGTGGTGAGCACCCGTACCGCCGCGTCATGGGGATCGTTCCAGTGGTTGCCGGGCTTCACCGCCTCGATGGCCGCGTGCTGGGCTTCCAGCACCAGATCGTAGAGGCTGCGCTGGGCGCGGCTGAACTTGCCGCTGACGGGGAAGGTGCGGGAGATGTCGGCAGCATAGTAGTCATATTCGGCCCCGGCATCGATGAGCAGCAGATCGCCCTTGCGCAGGGTATCGCGATTGGTCACGTAATGCAGCACGCAGGCATTGGCTCCGCCGCCGACGATGGACTCGTAGGCCGGGCCGGCCGCCCCTTCATACAAAAAGGTGTGGGTCAGTTCGGCGGCAATCTGGTATTCCTTCAGCCCCGGTCGGCAGGCCTGCATGGCACGGATGTGGGCCTGGACCGAAATCTCCGCCGCCTTGCGCATGGCCTTGAGCTCGGCGCTGCTCTTGAACAGGCGCATCTCGTGGAGATGGTGATCCAGCGAGATGAACTCGCCCGGCGTATGCACCCCCGCCCGGGCCAGCTTGCGCAGCCGGTTCACCCAGCCGATCACCCGGCTGTCGAAGTCGGGATGGGCACCCATGGTGTAGAACACCCGGGTCTTGTCCTCCAGCAGGCCCGGCAGGATGTCGTCGATGTCGTCGATGGGAAAGGAGTCGTCGGCGCCGTATTCGTCCACCGCGCCTTCCTGGCCGGCGCGATGGCCGTTCCAGATCTCCATCTTCTCGTCCTTCTCGCGACAGAAGAGGATGTATTCGCCGTGTTCCCGCCCCGGCACCAGCACCATTACCGCTTCCGGCTCGGGAAAGCCGGTCAGATAGTAGAAATCGGAGTCCTGGCGATAGGGATACTCCACGTCCCGGTTGCGATACCGCACCGGTGCCGCAGGCAGAATGGCCACCGAGTCCTCGCCCATCAGCTCCATGAGATGACGACGCCGGCGCTGGAATTCCTTCTGG
>JALVBM010000336.1 GCA_027010665.1 Chromatiales bacterium | reverse complement strand
GTCCTGGCGATAGGGATACTCCACGTCCCGGTTGCGATACCGCACCGGTGCCGCAGGCAGAATGGCCACCGAGTCCTCGCCCATCAGCTCCATGAGATGACGACGCCGGCGCTGGAATTCCTTCTGGCTCATTCATCCATTATGCCAGTAAACAGGGCCGAGGGCCGAGTGGCGATTTCGTAGGGTGCGCTCGCGAAGCAGCGCACCGATACATCAGGGCCGAGGGACGAGGGACGAGTGGCGAGGAAAAACGGGTATCCGGCATCAATGCACAACTCGGCCCCTTGCCCTTTGGGCACCAGTCCGACATATCGGGCTGAAGCCCGACCTACCTCAACGCCCCAAAGACTGCGATGGACCCTACGTTTTTCCTCGCCCCTCGCCACTCGCCCCTGTTTTAATGGATTGTTTCCGTCCCCTCCCCCGCCTGCAGATTCTTCAATTCCTCCCGGAACAGCTGCACCGCCACCCGCAGGTATTCCACCAGCTCCATGTAGGCGTTCTCGTCCTGCTCCTCGTCGTCGAGGGCATAGCTCTCGGCCGCCGCGATCTTGCCCAGATCCTCGGCAATGCCAGGCAGCTCGCCGGGGAGTTTCTTGCGGTCCTTCAACCCCATCCGATCCAGGCCCAGCAGGAAGCCCTGCGCCCAGTGACCGAGGGCCTCCACCCGGCTCTCCAGGCGCGCCTCGTCGTCCGGCAGCAGGGGCTGAAAATCGAATTCGCCGCCTTCGAGCATGGCCCGGCTGGTCGTCCACAGCGCATGCAGCAGTTCCTTGATCTCCCCCTCCGGTGGAGACGGCATCAGCCGCCCCAGGGCATCGGCTTCGCGCAGGGCAGGCTCGACGCAGAGCATGCCGCACAATTGCCCGTGCAACTCGGCGGCATCCAGATCGGGCATCACACGGCGCAGGGCATCGTTGACGGTATCGTAATCGGGCAACTGGCGGGACATGCGGGTTTTCCTCTCGGTGGTAGTGGCTTGCGCACGGACGAGGATACGCCATTGGACAGATTCCGGGCCATGCCCGATGGCGGACACCCGTTGACCCCTTCAGGCGCGCACTCTATATTGGTTGACCACGATGGCGCTGGCGAGCACATCGCTACGCCGCCGCCACCACAAATAATTTGCTATGATAATCAAACAGTTGAGCCATCGTTCGTGACGATGGCAGGCGAGGAATCCCCCGGTCGATGGACGAGCTGGATCTGAAAAAACTCGAAACCCGTGTCGATGAGCTCATCGACGCCGTCGAGCGACTGCAGCAGGAGAATCGCAGCCTGCGGGACAACCAGAACAGCCTGCTGGCCGAACGGGATCAGCTCATCGAAAAGACCCAGCAGGCCCGCACGCGGGTCGAGGCCATGATCGAACGACTGAAGGCATTGGAAAATGAGTGAGCCCCGGGACAGCCAGGCCGTCACCATCACCATCCTCGACAAGGAATACCTGATCGCCTGCCCGGAGGACGAACGGCACGACCTGATGCGCTCCGCCGACTATCTCGACCGCAAGATGCGCGAAATCCGCGACAGCGGCAAGATCATTGGCACCGAGCGCATCGCCGTGATGGCCGCCCTGAACATCGCCCACGAACTGCTCAACGGCGACGCGGACGAGAACAAGGGAGAAAGGGTCGACCCCGCCATCGGCCAGCGCATCCGCAGCCTGCAGAACCGGATCGAAGAAGCCCTGTATCGCTCCCGTCAGCTTGAGATCTGATTCCGTCTGCCGATAATACAGGGACGAGTGGCGACGACTGCAGGGATGCAGGAGGTAGAGCGAAGCAGGATTCCAGAGCCGAGGAAAACCGGGTTCCCGGCTTCGAGCAGGTTCAAATTATTCGCCCCGTCGTGAGCCTCTGTTCATCGCGGCGAGGGCGCCGCTCCTACGAGCAATCGAAAACACGTAGGGTGCGTTCGCGCAGCAACGCACCGGCAGGACAGTAGCCGGTAGCTGGGGACGGGTAACTGGTAACAACGCGGCTTTTTCCCAGCCACCAGCTACCCGCCACCGCAACACGTAGGGTGCGTTCGCGAAGTAACGCACCGACCTGACAGATGCTGTAGGGTGCAATAGCGCAGCGTATTGCACCAGCAAACTGCTCCGAACACGTTTTGGGCATCCCTGCGGTATGCGTTAGCCGATCGGGATATTCTTGAGCCGTACTGTACATCCCCGGGGGCCGATTCCCGGCATTGTGTGCATGTCCGCTGGTCCGGAAAGCCTGATA
>JALVBM010000335.1 GCA_027010665.1 Chromatiales bacterium | reverse complement strand
CCGAACACGTTTTGGGCATCCCTGCGGTATGCGTTAGCCGATCGGGATATTCTTGAGCCGTACTGTACATCCCCGGGGGCCGATTCCCGGCATTGTGTGCATGTCCGCTGGTCCGGAAAGCCTGATATGCCGGTTGACGCCCCCACTTGAACCGCTGGTTCAAGACGAAGATCGCGACGGTACAGGCGGGGATGCCCACCCTATTCATGATGGATCGCAACCGGATACGACGCGAAGTCCGGCAACGCCGGCAGCAAATGGACGAGGTCGAGCGCCGGCACCGCTCCCTCGCCCTGTGCGCCCATCTGGCCGAGAGCGATCTCTTCCGCCATGCCCGGCGCATCGCCTTCTACCTGCCCAACGACGGCGAACCGGATCTGCGCCCCCTCATCGAGCTGGCCTGGAGCCAGGACAAGCACTGCTATCTGCCGGTGGTCGGCGCCCGCCACAGCCGGCGGCTGTGGTTCCTGCCCTATACGCCGGGCACGCTCCTGATCCCCAATCGTTTCGGCATCCCCGAACCCCGCCATCATCGCGGGGAACGCCGCTTCAAGCCCCATGGCCTGGATCTCGTCCTGATGCCCCTGGTCGCCTTCGATGCCGCCGGTCACCGTCTGGGCATGGGCGGCGGCTACTACGACACCACCCTGGCCTTCCTAGCCCACCGCCGTCACTGGCTGCGCCCCCGGCGGGTCGGCACCGCCTTCGCCTGCCAGGAAGTGCCCGCCTTGCCGTCCCAGCCCTGGGACGTGCCTCTGGATGCCGTCGCCACCGAGGACGGCGTCCGCACCTTCCGCCCCTGAACAAATCGGCTATACTCGCCCGCCGACGCAATCCCCACCGGAGGCCCCATGCAATACTGGCTGATGAAGTCCGAACCCGACGTCTACGGCATCGACGACCTGGCCGCCCAGCCCGACCAGACCGACCACTGGGACGGCGTGCGCAACTACCAGGCCCGCAACATGATGCGCGACGAGATGAAGAAGGGCGACAAGGTCTTCTTCTACCATTCCAACTGCAAGGAACCCGCCATCGTCGGCATCGCCGAGATCGCCCGCGAAGGCTACCCCGATTTCACCGCCTGGGACCCGGAATCGAAGTACTACGATCCCAAGTCCACCCCCGACAATCCCCGCTGGTACATGGTGGATCTGCGCTTCAAGCGCAAGCTCAAGCGCCCCGTCACCCTCCGGGAACTCAAGAATCATCCCGCCCTCGCCGACATGCCCCTCCTGCGCAAGGGCAACCGCCTCTCCGTCATGCCGGTGACCAAGGAGCAGTGGGACTACATCCTCAAGCTGGAAAAGCAGCCGGCGGCGTGATCACCGGGGCAAAGCCGGCTTCCAGCAGATTCGGTTCATTCAACCTGATGTAAGGCCCCGTTCATCGCGGCGGGGCGCCGCTCCTGCACAAATACGTGCGTAGGGTGCGTTCGCGCAGCAACGCACCATCCGTGTAGCGTCACAAAACCGACGTCCACGCGCATGCGTTTCCCCGACCGGCTTTCTTCCCCCCTTTCGTCGACAAAACACTTCAGTTTTACGCCCATCGTCCGATGATCTTCCCTGGTACCAGGCGTTCAACACAGCATTGACACACCAACGAATACCCAAAATCGACATTTTCATCGGCAAACACAGTCCCGAAACCGTATCGCCGACCTTCACAACGGACAAAACCGATGCATAACAAGCGTTAACAGACAAAAATTCATCTGCATTACTAGCATTTTTTTTTCACTTGTCTATACTCTGACAAACTCAGTGCTCAACTCGGAGGGTTGTATCCATGGCAACAAAGAAAAAAGCCAAAAAGAAGGCTGCCAAGAAGAAGGTAGCCGTTCGCAAGAAGGCCGCGAAGAAGAAAGTGGCCAAGAAGAAGGTCGTTCGCAAGGCCAAGAAGAAAGCCGCCAAGAAGAAGGTAGCGAAGCGCAAGGCAAAGAAGAAAGCGGCGAAGAAGAAGGTCGCCAAGCGCAAGGCCAAGAAAAAGGCCGCCAAGAAGAAGGTAGCGAAGCGCAAGGCAAAGAAGAAGGCAGCCAAGAAAAAGACTGCCAAGAAGAAGGTCGCCAAGCGCAAGGCCAAGAAAAAGGCTGCAAAGAAGAAGGTGGCCCGGCGCAAGAAACGCTGATTCACCCGCAAGATGAAAAAGGGCCTGCATTGCAGGCCCTTTTTTTGTCCAAAAATTCACCAGAGATGCGGTTCAATCATGCCAATTTATAACGAAAGTTATAACTCTACGATCCGTTACTGCATCCAACGTACGAATTACCCCAGCCGACACCCGTAGGGTGCGTTCGCGCAGCAACGCACCAGAACAGGGACGAGTGACGACGACTGCAGGGATGCAGGAGGTACGAGCCCATGGATGGGCGAAGGTAGAACAATGCAGGAGCAATTGTCGAGAGCGAAGCAGGATGCCAGAACCGAAGAGCGAGGGCCGAGGGAAACCGGGATCCCCGGCTTCGATCCGGTTCGTGGTTTTCGGCCCGTTGCACGGCTACGTCCACCGCGGCGAGAGCACCTCGCCTGCAGCACCATGCAACATACCAGCGTTGGTGCAATACGCTTCGCTATTGCACCCTGCGCGCCCACGCGAGGGAATCACGGTTAACCGCCTGGCGGACCATCACCGCAAGAACAGCCGGTACGCCGGATTGTCGCTCTCGTCCCACCAGGGATAGTTCAGTTCCTGCAGGAAGGTCTGAAGCCGGTCCTTTTCCTCCGGCGGCACCTGCATCCCCACCAGCACCCGCCCGTAGGCGGCACCGTGATTGCGGTAGTGAAACAGGCTGATGTTCCAGCGCTCGCCCATGCGGTTGAGAAAGCGCATCAGGGCCCCCGGACGCTCCGGAAACTCGAAACGGAACAGGCATTCGTTTGCCAGGCCGCCCACCCGGCCACCCACCATGTAGCGCACGTGCAGCTTGGCCATCTCGTTGTCGGACATGTCCTCGATGGGATAGCCCTTTGCCCGCAAATCGGCGAACAGGGCCTGCTTTTCTTCCTCCAGGCCGTGCATCTTCACGCCCACGAACACATGGGCCTGCTCGGCATCGGCATAGCGGTAGTTGAATTCGGTAATCCCCCGCTGGCCGATGGTCTCGCAGAAGGTTCGGAAACTGCCGGGCCGTTCGGGAATGGTGGCCGCGAACAGAACCTCCCGTCTTTCGCCGAGTTCGGCGCGCTCCGCCACGTGGCGCAGGCGATCGAAGTTCATGTTGGCGCCGCTGTCGATGGCCACCAGGCGCTCGCCGGTGATGCCCTCCCGCGCCACGTACTGCTTGATGCCGGCCACGGCCAAAGCACCGGCCGGTTCGGTGATGGAACGGGTCTCGTCGTAGATGTCCTTGATGGCCGCGCAGATCGCGTCGGTCCCCACCAGCAGGATCTCGTCCACGTGCTCCCGGGCGATGCGAAAGGTCTCCTCCCCGGCCTGACGCACGGCCACGCCATCGGCGAAGATCCCCACCTGGTCCAGCACCACCCGCTCGCCGACGCGCAGGGCCTCGTACATGCAGGGGGCATCGTCCGGCTCCACGCCGATGACACGGATCTCCGGATGATGAGCCTTGAGCCAAAGCGCCATGCCCGCGATCAGCCCGCCACCGCCCACCGGCACGAACACCGCGTGGGGAACGTCGCCCTGCTCGAGAATTTCCATGGCAATGGTGCCCTGCCCGGCGATCACCTGGGGATCGTCGTAGGGATGGATGAAGGTCATGCCGGTCTCCCGGACCAGCCGGGCGGCCTCCTCGCAGGCGTCGTCATAGGTATTGCCATGGAGCACCGTTTTGGCGCCCATCTGACGAACCGACTCCACCTTGATCTCCGGCGTGGTCTTGGGCATCACGATCACGGCCCGCAGACCCAGCCGTCGGGCGGCCAGCGCCACCCCCTGGGCATGGTTTCCCGCCGAGGCCGCGATCACCCCACGGGCCTGCTCCTCCGGACTCAGGCTGGCGATCTTCGCGTAGGCCCCGCGCAGCTTGAAGGAAAATACCTGCTGCAGGTCTTCCCGCTTGAGCAGAATGGTGTTCCCCAGCCGCCGGGACAGGCCCGGCGCCGGCTCCAGCGGCGTGCGTCGGGCCACCTCGTAGACCGGGGCCTGGCGAATGCGATCCAGATACTGCTCGATGGACAAGGGCTTCATGACGAACAGGATTCCTGCTGCGGTAGATGAGGGCGAAGGATACCTAATATAATATATCTGTCTCGGAATTGTTCTGGCCTACGCCCGTAGGAGCGGCGCAAGCCGCGACCCGGACAGGGACGAGTACCGAGGGCCGATAGACGAGGAAAGACGGGGCGCTTGGCTTCGATAACCTCGCCACTTTGCCCTCGGTCCTCGGCCCTGTTCATCGCGGCTTGCGCCGCTCCTACAGGGGATCATCGGCAAAATTGCGGTCGGGACTCTGATGAGACGATTGCCAACCGGTATTTCACCCGTCAACCCACGCGGACCAGGGAAGCGGTCCGCCAGCGTGCAGGAGAATTCCTCATGAACCAGGACGAAATGAAACAGGCCGTCGCGAAGGCCGCCATCGAATATGTGGTCCCCGGCACCATCATCGGTGTGGGCACCGGCTCCACCGCCAACTACTTCATCGACGAGCTGGCGAAGATCAAGGGCCAGATCGAGGGCACCGTGGCCAGCTCCGTGGCCACCGCCGAGCGCCTCAAGGGCCACGGCATTCCGGTCCTGGATCTCAATTCGGTGGACAGCCTCTCCGTGTACATCGACGGGGCCGACGAATCCACCCGCCACCTGCATCTGATCAAGGGCGGCGGCGGCGCCCTGACCCGCGAGAAGATCGTCGCCGCGGTAGCCGACAAATTCGTGTGCATCGCCGACGAGACCAAGCTGGTGGACTACCTGGGCCGCTTCCCCCTGCCCATCGAGGTCATTCCCATGGCCCGCAGCTACGTGGCCCGGGAAATCGTCAAGCTCGGCGGCGAACCGGTCCTGCGGGAAGGTTTCACCACCGACAACGGCAACGTCATCCTCGACGTGCACAACTGGGAAATCATGGAGCCGGTCAAGCTGGAACAGCAGCTCAACAACATCGTCGGCGTCGTCACCAACGGCATCTTCGCCATGCGCCCCGCCGACGTCCTGCTCCTGGGCACCCGGGAAGGCGTCAAGACCCTGACAGCGTGAAGATCACGAACAGGAACCCGTAGGGTGCGTTCGCGCAGCAACGCACCAAACACGCAGGGACTAGGAACGAGGGTCGAGGGACGAGGAAAACCGGTGCATGGCCTCGACTTGTTTTGTCCACGGTTTTTCACCCTCGATTTCGTTCATCGCGGCTAAGCGCCGCTCCTGCAATACATGTCATTGGTCAGGCAAATGAATTACGGTCATAACCCACCATGTCCCGCACCCTCGTCACCCTCGGCCTCATCCTGATCGTCCTCGGCCTGCTGTGGCCCTGGTTGCGGCGTCTGCGCCTGTTCCGGCTGCCGGGAGACATCGTTATCGAGCGGGACGACTTCCGCTTCTACTTCCCCATCACCTCAATGCTCCTCATCAGCCTGCTGCTGACCCTCCTCCTCTGGCTGCTGCGATGAAGGACCCGGTAACCCGCATCCTCGTCACCGTTGGCGCCGTTCTGGTAGCCATTGGCCTGTTCTGGGCCTTTCTGCAGAAACTGCGCCTGTTCCGCCTGCCCGGCGACATCGTCATACGCGGCGACGGCTACGTCTTCTATTTCCCCATCACCAGTATGCTCCTCATCAGCATCGTGATCAGCCTGCTGATGTGGCTGTTCCGGCGATAATGGATACACCCCGGACATTGCCACAAATAACGTAGGGTGCGTTCGCGCAGCAACGCACAGACCAAATCAGGGGCGAGTGGCGAGGGCCGAGGGACGACGACTGCAGGGATGCAGGAGGTACGAGCCCATGGATGGGCGAAGGTAGAACAATGCAGGAGCAATTGTCGAGAGCGAAGCAGGATGCCAGAGCCGGGGAAAAACCTGTGCGTGGATCAGACGAGTAGGGTGCAATAGCGACAGCGTATTGCACCAACACCAGCCATAAAACAAAAAGGCCGCTTGCGCGGCCTTCTCAAGGACACGGAAACCCGTGTCAACGTCCTCAACGACTTCCCTGATGTTTGTTGTT
>JALVBM010000334.1 GCA_027010665.1 Chromatiales bacterium | reverse complement strand
CCCGCCTGCAACTGCGCCTGGCGCGCCAGCCGGCCGATCCGGAAGCCCGGCTGGTGGGCAGCGTGTTGCGTTTCCGGACCGGCGATCGCGAAGGCGCGCTGGCGGAGCTGGACCGGCTGGTGGCCGACGCCCCCGACTTTCACCTGGCCTGGCTGGTGCGTGGCGATCTGCGCCTGGCGGGGCTCACGCCGGTGACCGACTTCGGCGCCAGCCCGCTGAGCACCTCGCTGGATCGGGCCCAGCGCGAACGCCTGGCCCGCCTGCGCGAGGAGGCCCGCCTGCGCCTGGCCGGCATCGGCTTCGATGGCTGGCAGGAACGCCTGCCCGACGCGATCCTCGCCCTGGGCGAGTCGGTGGACAACGCCCTGGTGGTGGACAAGCGCCTGCACCGCCTGTATGTCTACACCCGCGACGCCGAGGGCCGGCTGCACATGCGGCAGGACTTCTACGTCAGCACGGGCAAGCTCGACGGCAACAAGCACCGGCGGGGCGATTTGCGCACGCCCGAGGGCGTCTACTTCATCACCTCCCACATTCCACCGGAGAAACTGCCGGACAAGTACGGCATCGGCGCCTTTCCCGTGAACTACCCCAACGAGCTGGATCGCCGCCTGGGCAAGACCGGCGACGGCATCTGGCTGCACGGCACCGAGAGCCGTTACTACAGCCGCCCGCCGAAGGACAGCGAAGGCTGCGTGGTGCTCACCAACCGCGATCTGGACGTGCTGCAGAGCGAACTCGAACCCGGCACCACCCCCGTGGTCATCAGCCCGGGCGTCAAATGGCTCGAACCCGACGACTGGCAGGCCCGCCGCCGGGAACTGCTCGCCGCCATCGAAGCCTGGCGCCGGGACTGGGAGCAGCGTGATCTATCGCGTTATCTTTCCCACTACGCCGACGACTTCTGGGCCCGCGGCTACGATCTGCCCCGCTGGCAGAAACGCAAGCGCGCCGTGTTCGCCGGCAAGACCTTCCAGAAGATCACCCTCGAGGATCTCACCCTCCTCGCCTACCCCCGCCGCAACGACACCGAGCCCGAGATCGTCGTCGCCCGCTTCACCCAGGACTACCGCTCCAACAACTACGAAAGCCGCATGCGCAAGCGCCTCTACCTCAAGCGGGTAGATGGTGAATGGAAGATCTGGTACGAAGGGCGATAGATGCAGTGGCGAGGGACGAGGGCCGAGTGGCGAGGAAAGACGTCTGTTCACGACTTCGATAAACAAATCGTAATTCATGACGCTTGTTCTGGTCGATTGTAGGATCGGCGCTCAACCGCGATAGGAATCAGACCTGTAGGGTGCGTTCGCGCAGCAACGCACCGACAAATCAGGGCCGAGGGACGAGGACCGAGTGGCGAGGAAAAAACGTCAGCTCACGACTTCGAATGATGTTTTCCTGACTGGCTGCAGGCGCGGCGCTCAGCCACGATGAACGAAACCGAATGACGGGCCGATTGTTCCAGACATCATCAGAGCCAACCCACCCGATTTTCCTCGCCACTCGGCCCTCGTCCCTCGCCACTTCTAATACCGTACCGCATACCACACCATCCCCAGCACTTCGTGCATGAACACGGTGCTGACGCGCAGCGCCTCGATGCCCGGCAGGAGGCGCAATCCCAACGGAAGGTCCTGATCGTTGCTGTGCAGATAGGCCGTGGGCGCGGGAATCACGGTAAAGCCCACGGCTTCGAAGGCCCGGCGGCTGCGGGGCATGTGGTAGGCGTGGGTGACCAGATAGATCCGGTCGATGCCCAGCGGTGCGAGCAGGCGGCGGCTGTATTCGGCATTCTCCCGGCTGTTGCGGGAGTCGGTCTCCAGCCACTGCACCGGTATCCGGTAGTCGTCGTGCAATACATCACGGATCAGCTCGGCTTCCGAAGGCCGGCTGTCGTCGAACACCCGGCCCCCGGTGACCAGAATCGGCAGACCGGTGTGCCGGTACAGATGGGCGGTATAGCGGATCCGTTCCAGGGCGTAGCGGTTGGGCACGTCACGGTGCGCGTACTCCGGCGCGGCGGTGTTGCGGCCACCGCCCATCAGCACGATGGCCTGGGCTCGCGGAGGCATCAGTTCCTGCGGTTTCAGCGCCGGCGTGTCTTCCAGCAATCCGATGGCCCAATCGGCCACCAGCGGCGTGCTGGCCAGCCACAGCAGCGCAACACCGGCGAACATGAGGAACCGGCCGAGGATCCGGAAACGCCCCGCAAGCAGCCAGCCGGCCACCAGCATGACGATCATCAGGCCCGGCGGCAGCAGCAGGATTTCGATGAACTTGATAAGAATAATGTCCATCAAGTCAGTGGCGAGGGACTAGGAACTGGGAACTAGGAAAAACATCGTGCGACATACAGAACACGGCCTGAAAGTATCCTGTGGGAGCGGCGCCCTCGCCGCGATTATTCAGTAGATGAAGATACGTGGCGGGTGTCTTGGGAATGGTGTCGTCCACGTTTTTACCCGCTACCCGTAGCCAGATACCAGCTACTGTTCCATCGCGGCGAGGGCGCCGCTCCTACAGTAATAACGGAAGACAAGCATCTTCACCGGTAATCAGCTCACTCGTTCCCCCGCCGCCTGACGGTCGGCGTGGTAGGAGGA
>JALVBM010000333.1 GCA_027010665.1 Chromatiales bacterium | reverse complement strand
CGGGCGAGGCGGCGGGTGTCGGGGTCCATGGTGGTTTCGCGCAGTTGCATGGGGTTCATCTCGCCGAGGCCCTTGAAGCGGGTGACGGTGACCTTGCCCTTGAGCTTTTCGGCGGCGATGCGGTCGATAATCCCCTGGCGTTCGGCCTCGTCGGTGGCGTAGAAGACGTGCTTGCCCACGTCGATGCGGTACAGGGGCGGCATGGCCACATACACGTGCCCCTCCTCCACCAGCTTGCGGAAGTGACGCACGAACAGGGCGGTGAGCAGGGTGGCGATGTGGGCGCCGTCCGAGTCGGCATCGGCGAGGATGATGATCTTGCCGTAACGCAGGCCCTTGAGATCGCTGGAGCCGGGATCCACGCCAATGGCAACCGAGATGTCGTGCACCTCCTGGGAGGCGAGCACCTGGGTGGGCTCCACCTCCCAGGTGTTCAGGATCTTGCCGCGCAGGGGCATGATGGCCTGGAACTCGCGGTCCCGGCCCTGCTTGGCCGAACCGCCGGCCGAGTCGCCCTCCACCAGGAACAGTTCGGTCCGCTCCGGATCCTGGGCCGTGCAGTCGGCCAGCTTGCCCGGCAGGGCCGGGCCCTGGGTGATCTTCTTGCGCACCACCTTGCGCCCGGCGCGCAGGCGTTCCTGGGCGTTGCCGATGGCCAGTTCGGCGATCTGTTCGGCTTCCTCGATGTGCTGGTTGAGCCACAGGGCGAAGGCGTCCTTGACCACGCCGGAGACGAAGGCGGCGCATTCCCGCGAGGACAGCCGCTCCTTGGTCTGGCCGGAGAACTGGGGATCGGCCAGCTTCACCGACAAAACGTAGCTGATCTTGTCCCACACGTCCTCGGGCGTGATCTTCACGCCACGCGGAATCAGGTTACGGAATTCGCAGAACTCGCGCATCGCCTCGGTGAGGCCGGTACGCAGGCCATTGACGTGGGTGCCGCCCTGGGCGGTAGGAATCAGGTTCACGTAGCTCTCGGCCACGCTCACGCTGCCATCGGGCACCCAGGCCAGGGCCCAGTCCACCGCCTCGGTGTTGCCGCTGAAGCTGCCGGTGAACAGATCCTTCGGCAGGCGCTCGGCATCGCCCAGGGCATCGTCCAGATAGGCCCGCAGGCCGTCCTCGTAGTACCAGGTCTCGGTCTCGCCGGTGTTCTCGTCGTGGAAGGTGACGGTAAGGCCCGGGCACAGCACCGCCTTGGCCCGCAGCACGTGCTTGAGGCGCGGCACCGAGAAGTTGGGCGAATCGAAGTATTTCGGATCGGGCCAGAAACGGATGGTGGTGCCGGTGTTGCGCTTGCCGACCGTGCCCACCACTTCGAGTCGGGTGACCGGCTTGCCGTCGGCGAAGGCCATGTGGTACTCCTTGCCACCGCGTCGGATCCACACCTCCAGCTTCTTCGACAGGGCGTTGACCACCGACACGCCGACCCCGTGCAGACCGCCCGAGAACTTGTAGTTCTTGTCGGAGAACTTGCCGCCGGCGTGCAGGCGGGTGAGGATCACCTCCACCCCCGGTAGTTTCTCCCGCGGATGGATGTCCACCGGCATCCCCCGCCCGTCGTCGCGCACCTGCAGCGAACCGTCCTTGAACAGGGTCACTTCGACCTGGGTGGCATGACCGGCGATGGCCTCGTCCACGCTGTTGTCGATGACTTCCTGGGCCAGATGATTCGGCCGCTCGGTCTGGGTGTACATCCCCGGACGCTTGCGCACCGGCTCCAGCCCGGTGAGGACTTCAATGGCTTCGGCGGTATAGGAATCTTTGCTCATGGACGGATTTCGGCAACGGACACAGTACCCGGCCACGCCGGGCGGCGCCATTGTACGCGAAATCGGGCGGTTTCAGGTATCGAGGGATGGTGGAAGAAGCACGGAGGGCACGGAGACACGGAGGACACGGAGATTTTGGGAGTGAATGTCGTCTTTTATTGACATTCGATCATTGGTGAAAAAAGCACCATTTTACAAACCACTCCGTGATCTCCGTGTCTCCGTGTCCTCCGTGTATTTTGCAGAATGCCCAGGTTGCCGGCATGCTCACTCCACCTTGAAGCTGGCCACCAGGGACTGGAGTTCGGCGGAGAGGCGGGCCAGATCGGCGGAGGCGTTGGCGAGCTGGTCGGTGCCGGTGGCGGTTTCGTCGGCGACCTGGCTGATGTTGATGATATTGTGGTTGATCTCCTCGGCCACTTCGCCCTGCTGGCGGGCGGCTTCGGCGATCTGGTTGTTCATGGTGGTGATCTGATCCACCGCGCCGGTGATACCTTCCAGGGCCTGACCGGCCAGGCCGGCCTGCTCCACACTCTCCTGGGCGCGGGAACGGCCGGTCTCCATCACCTTCACCGCGTCGCGGGCGCCGGCCTGAAGCTTCTCGATCATCTGCTGGATTTCCTCGGTGGATTCCTGGGTCCGGCTGGCCAGGGACCGAACCTCGTCGGCCACCACGGCAAAACCGCGCCCCTGTTCCCCGGCACGGGCCGCCTCGATGGCGGCATTGAGGGCCAGCAGATTGGTCTGTTCGGCGATGCCGCGGATGACTTCCAGCACACTGCCAATCTGCTCGCTGTCCTGTTCCAGGTGACCGATGACGTCGGCGGCCTTCTCCACTTCCCCGGCCAGATGATGAATGGCCTCGACGGTGCCCTGGACCACCTGCCGGCCGGCATTGGCCTCCTCGTCGGCCTGTTGGGCGGCGCCGGCGGCCGATTCGGCATGGCGGGCCACTTCCTGGACGGTGGCTGTCATCTCGTTCATGGCCGTGGCCACCTGCTCGGTCTCGTTGCGCTGGCGCTGGACACCGTTGCGGGTCTCGTCGGTGATCAGCGACATCTCTTCGGCCGCTGCCGCGAGCTGGGACGTGGAGCCGGCCACCTGGCGGACCACACCCTGGACCTTTTCCACGAAACGGTTGAAGGCCGAAGCCAGCATGGCAATCTCGTCGCTGCCGCGCACCGGCAGGCGACGGGTCAGATCCCCTTCGCCTTCAGCGATGTCCTCCATGGCCGCGACGGTCTGGCACAGGGGACGGGAGACGAAACCGGCCAGCAACAGGCCACCCAGGATCCCCAGCAACGTACCGGCGGCCACGAGCACGACCAGGGTATTGCGGGTGATATCGATATTGGCCATGAGCGCTTCGCTCTCCCGGTGGACATTCTGTTTCACGATACTGGTCACACCATCCAGGTCCTGCTTGATGCGTGATACCAGGGGGCCGATTTCGCTGCGCAGCAGCCAGGCGTCGGTCCGCCACTTGTCACTGTTGTGCACGGCGATCAGTTTGTCCTGCAGCTTGAAATACTCGCGCATGATCCTGTCGATGTTATCGATGGCCTCCGCCTGCTCGAAATTGAGGACATCTTCGCCCAGCGCCTTGATCTTGCCAACCTTGTCCATGAAACCGTCGCGATAGAGCCTGAGATTCTGTACGTTCCGATCACCCCGGAAGGCGATGAACGCCCGGTTGGCGATGAGTTCGTTCATCCACAACTGGCGCAGCTCTGCCAGTTCTTCCAGCAATGCCTTGCGTTCGGGTGTGGCATCCTCGTCCCTTTCCGCATCAATCATCGTACCAAGATTCTGTTGCACAGCACTCGCCAGCGGTGCCATCTCCCGTGCGGAAAAACCGACACCGGGAAAATTCTTGTTGTCGTTCACGGCCAGTTCCAGCATGCGAGGCTGATAGGCCAGGAAACGATCCACGTCCTTGCGTATTTCTGCAACCCGCTGGCGCAACGATGCATCGTTGGCGATGACAGGCAGGGAGGCGAGTTTCTTCAACCCCTGATCCAGGGCCTTGCTCATGGACTCGTATTCGTCACGATCACGGGGTTCCTTGCTCAACAGATAGAAGCCGAGCGCACCATTGGCCCGATTCAGGGCTTCGGTCACGGCAAAGGCCTGGAGCATGGCCGGCTGACTCACGTCCACCACACGTGACATCTGCTGCTCGGCGCGATTCAATGCATGGATGGACAGCCCGGCAACCAGCATTACCAGAGTGATCAACAGACCAAAACCGATCCAGATCTTGTGACTGACCCGCAAGCGGGTCACAAAGTGAAACAGTGGACTTTCGAAAACGGTCGTCAAACTGGGCATTTTCATCACGGGAAATCCGGGTTTTGGATAATCGGCTATGAATCACTTCGGCCCGCCCGACGGATTCTTTAACCTTCGGCCTTTGGCTTCCCGCGGATTTCCCGTGATACCCGAAACGACAGTGCGCCAAAAAAGATGGCCCGGGAAGCCGGGCCATTGCAAGTGATTGAAATCCGTGTGATTGACGGGCCAGGCCCGTTTCTCGTGAGCCGTTCATCGAGGAACAGGCCCATGTCCCTCTTTTCAGTCCGGCAATTCGATCCCTAGCCGATGGGCGACCTCTTCGTAGGCCTCGACCACGCCGCCAAGCCCCTGGCGGAAGCGATCCTTGTCCAGTTTCCTGCGCGTTTCGGCATCCCATAGCCGGCAGCCGTCGGGCGTGAATTCGTCCCCAAGGACCAGTTCCCCGCCGAAGCGGCCGAACTCCAGCTTGTAGTCCACCAGCAGCAGGCCGGCATCGGCGAACAATTGCTTCAGCACCGTGTTGACCTGAAAGGTGAGTTCCTTCATGCGGGCGATCTCCTGTTCAGTGGCCCACCGGAAGGTAATGATGTGGTAATCGTTGATCATGGGATCGTGGAGCTCGTCGTTCTTGAGGAAGAATTCGAAGATGGGCGGCTCGAGATCCCGCCCCTCCTCCACGCCCAGGCGCTTGCACAGGCTGCCGGCGCTGATGTTGCGCACCACACATTCGATGGGCAGCATGTCCAGCCGCTTGACCACCGATTCCTCGTCGGAGATCCGCTCGATGAAATGGGTGGGAATGCCTGCCGCTTCCAGCTTCTGCATGATGAAGGCGTTGAAGACGTTGTTGACCATGCCCTTGCGTTCGAGCCGGGCCACCTTTTCGCCGTCGAAGGCGGACGTATCGTTGCGAAAGTGCAGGATCAGCTTGTCCGGATCATCGGTGGTGTAGACCGTCTTGGCCTTGCCCGCATAGAGTTCTGCCTGTTTCTTCATGCTGTGCCTCGAAAGGGATGGTCTTGTCCGGTTGCGCCGGTCGGTTCAAAGCGCCCGCCAGTCAAATCCGTTGGCCTGATCGGCTACGCCGATCCAGTCGGCATGACAGCCGAGCGCCGTGCTCAGCGCGGCCCGGGCGTGCTGTGCCGTATTGTTCTGCTCGCTCAGATGGGCCGCAATTACGTGCTGCAGGGCGCCGGTATCGATGCGCGTGAGCAGTTCCGCCGCCTGGGCATTGCTCAGGTGGCCGAAGCGCCCGCCCACCCGGGCCTTGAGCGCCGGCGGATAGGGGCCTTCGGCCAGCAGCGTTTCGTCGTGATTGCATTCGAGGATCAGGGCAGCCACGCCGTCGAGCCGCTCGACGATGTGCGCCGTGATCCCGCCGGCATCGGTCAGCAGTCCCAGGCGCACGTCACCGTTGCCGAACACGAACTGGCAGGGTTCCCGGGCATCGTGCGGAACCGGATAGGCCTGTACGGCCAGATTCCCAATCGCCAGCGGTTCGTGCACGTCGATGGGACGCCAGTCGGGCAGGCGGCCAAGCTGGCCGCCTGCCATGGTGCCGCGTGTGGTCCACACCGGCATGCCATGCTTGCGGGCCAGGGGGCCGACGCCACCGATGTGATCCCCGTGTTCGTGGGTCACCAGCACGGCGGTGATCTGGTCGGCAGTCAGTCCCAAGCGGGCCAGACGCCGCTCCAGTTCGCGCAGCGAGAAGCCACTGTCGATCAGGAGGCAGGTATCGCCTTCCTGAATCAGGGTCGCATTGCCCTTGCTGCCACTGCCCAGCGAGGCAAAACGCACCCGGGCGCTCCTAGCGCAACTGTTCGTGCAGCAGCTTGATCAGCAGCTTGCCGATCTCGCCTTTCTCCGGCTTGCCCTCGCCATCGTGGGGGGTGACCACGGTCACCTCGCCCCGCTCGTCCACATGGATGATGTAATGCTTGTCGGCCACTTTCTGCTCGCCCTTGAACAGGCGATCGAAGAATCCCTGTTCCTTGACGTGATGCGTGACGAAATCCTCGCCCAGGCGCACGAAATAGAGCCCCTTGCTGCGGTCGCGGTCGTCCACGATCAGGCCAAGCCGATCCAGTGCCAGGCCTACCCGCCGCCAGGTGCGGGCGAAGTTTTCCTTGACCAGCAGCACCGGCACGCCATCGCTCTCGCGCATCTCGGCCCGGGGTTCGGTCCGGGCCGCCGCCGTGGCCTGTCTGGCCTCTTCCTCGCTCATGCCGAGGAATACCAGAAAGCGCAGCATCATCTCGGCTTCCAGTTCCGGATCCGAGGCGCGCGGCTGCCAGCGGGTCTCGACCACCTCGGTGGGATAGTCCTCATTGATGGCCACTTCTTCCAGCCCCTGGTGCGTGATATAGAGACGGGTCTGGTTCGGTTCACCTTCGATCCGCTCCACGCGCACACGGTACTTGTCCATCAGCCCGGACGAGGTGACCTTGTTGAGCAGCCTGGTGAACCAGTTGCTGGGGTTGTAGACCCGGTTCTTCTGCCAGTCGGTCTGGAAGACACCAATCTTGGGATCCTGGTATTCGATCTTGAAGCCGAGACTGCGGAAGAAGCCCTGGGCCTCGCGCCAGACCTTCTCCGGTGGCTGGTTGACCACCAGATAGCGAATGCCCCCTTCCTGGACCAGGCGACCCTGTGGCGTGGGCGGCAACAGCCGTTGATCGATGACCGGGGAGCGGGCCTGATCGTTGCGGCCGCTGACGATGGGCACGCTCAGGGTCTCGTTGTTCTTCGGCAGTTCCAGTCCCGGGGGCACTTCCAGCGGCTTGCCGCTGTTGCTGCTGTTCTTCTCGTATTTGGCCTTGCCGCCGCCGGTACTGCAGGCGCTCAGCACCGCAAGAACGGCAACGAGAATCAGGGGAAAGAGGCTCGAAACAGGGCGTCGGGACATGTCGGATTCCGGGCTGGGCTGTCAGTCGGCGAGGACGCCGGCCTGCACCAGGGCATCACGCACCTCGGGCTGGCAGGCTTCGGAGAGCACGGTGAGCGGCAGGCGGATCCCGTCTTCGATGAGGCCCATGGCGTGCAGGGCCCATTTCACGGGAATGGGGTTGGCTTCCACGAACAGCTTGCGGTGCAGGACCATCAGCCGGTCGTTGATGGCACTGGCCGTTTGGCGATCCCCGGCCAGGGCGGCGGTGCACATCGCGTGCATGGGGCCGGGCGCCACGTTGGCCGTGACCGAGATGTCGCCCCGGGCGCCGGCCAGGATCAGCTCCATGGCGGTGGCGTCGTCGCCGCTGTAGAGCTCGAAATCGGGTCCGCAGCGGCGCAGGATCTCCTGGCCGCGTTCGAGATCGCCCGTGGCTTCCTTGATGCCGATGATGTTGGGGATCGGCGCCAGGCGCTCGACCGTCTCGGGCAGCATGTCCACCGCCGTGCGGCCGGGCACGTTGTAGAGGATCTGGGGAATGTCCACCGCCTCGGCGATGGCGCGGAAGTGGCGGAACAGCCCTTCCTGGGTGGGCTTGTTGTAATAGGGCGTCACCAGCAGACAGGCGTCGGCGCCGGCCTTGCGGGCACACTCGGTCAGCTCGATGGCCTCGCGGGTGGAATTGGAGCCGGTGCCGGCGATCACCGGGATCCGGCCGGCGGCCAGTTCCACCACCCGGCGCACCACCTCGCAGTGCTCGGCCTCGTCCAGGGTGGCCGATTCGCCGGTGGTGCCGACGGCGACGATGGCATCGGTCCCCGCATCCACGTGCATCTGCACCAGGCGCGCCAGGGCCGCATCGTCCACCGAACCGTCGGAATGCATGGGGGTGACCAGAGCCACCATACTGCCTTGGAACATGCCAGTCTCCGCAAAAAAGGTGCATGGTACTTGGGCCCATGGCTGCTGACAAGAATACCCCGTCGGGCGGCAAATTCCTTTGAGACCCCCATAAAAACCCTCTGCTGCACGCGCGTGCGGATCGCGCTATCTTGCCGGCAATCCCGAAATCCGAGGCCTGTTTACCGATGGACGACAAATCCAGACAAGGAGTGCGGGAAATCCGCATCAACCCCATCGTGCCGACCGAGTCGGTACTGATCGCCACCGCCCGCAGCATGCGCCCCCGCCAGAGCGAGGAGCCGGCGCCGCGGGACACCCGCAAGCACGTGCCCACCTGCCCCTTCTGCCGGGGCAACGAGGACAAGACGCCGCCGGAGATCCTGCGCCGGCCCGAGTCGGACGAATGGGAAATCCGCATCGTCGAGAACCTCTATCCGGTCCTGGGGGACGACCGCAACCAGTCGAACCTGGTATTCGGCCTGCAGCAGGCCATCGAGGGCTATGGCCGCCACGAGGTGATCGTCGACCACTATCAGCACGGCATCGCGGTCCACGAGATGTCGGTGGAACATCTGCAGAACCTGTTTGGCGTGTACCAGTTGCGCATGGGACAGTTGTATGCCAGCGACGAGCGCCTGCGCTACGTGCTGGTATTCAAGAACTTCGGCCCCGCCGCCGGCGCCAGCATGGCCCACACCCACAGCCAGATCATCGCCCTGCCGGTGGTGCCCCAGAACCTGCAGGACGAGGTCTCCAACAGCCGCAACTATTTCGAAAAACATCATCACTGCATCTTCTGCACCCTGATCGACGAGGCCCTGACCTTCGAGACCACCATCTATGATCGGACATCCGGTGAAGTGGTGCGGCGCATCAATGTCGGGCAGTACGTGGTCGAGCGCGGCGAACGCTTCATCGCCATCAAGCCCTTTGCCAGCCGCTACGAGTGGGAGGTGCACATCCTGCCCCTGCACCACCAGAGCGACTACCTGGATGCCAGCGAAGAAGATCTGGCCGATCTGGCCCGGGTGATGAAGCGCACCATGGCCCGGCTGGACGCGGTGATTGGCGGCGCCCAGTACAACTACTTCCTGCACTCCCGCCCCCGCGGCAAGGACTGGGAAGACTGCCACCAGAGCTATCACTGGCACCTGGAGATCTGCCCCCGCACCTCCATCCCAACCGGCTTCGAGCTGGGTTCGGGGCTGTTCGTCAATACCATCAGCCCCGAGGAAGCCGCCGAACAGCTGCGCAACGCCGAACTGCCGGACGATCTCTGACTGGGTTACACTTCCTCCCGACAACCATTCAGGAGGACCCGCCATGAGTGTGGAAATCGGCAAGAAGGTGCCCAACGTCAAGCTCCCTGCCACCGGTGACAAGGAAATCGCGCTCCGGGATCTGCGCGGCAGGAACGTGGTGCTCTACTTCTATCCCAAGGACAGCACCCCCGGCTGCACCCGCGAGGGGCAGGACTTCAACGCCAACCTGGCCAAATTCAAGCGCCAGAACACCGTGGTGCTCGGCGTCTCCCGCGACAGTCTCAAGTCCCACGAGAACTTCAAGGCCAAACAGGGCTTCAAGTTCGACCTGCTTTCGGATGCCGACGAGGAAGTGAGCAAACTGTTCGACGTGATCAAGCTCAAGAACATGTACGGCAGGAAAGTGCGCGGCATCGAGCGCAGCACCTTCCTCATCGACGAAGAGGGCCGCCTGGTGCGTGAATGGCGCAAGGTGAAGGTGGACGGCCACGTGGACGAGGTGCTGGAAGCCGTCAAGGCCCTGAACCGGGAAAAACGGGCGAAGGAAAAGGCCGGGGGATGAGCAAGCGTCTGTTCGTCCTCGACTCCAACGTGCTGATGCACGATCCCACCGCCCTGTTCCGCTTCCAGGAACACGACCTGTTCATTCCCATGATGGTCCT
>JALVBM010000332.1 GCA_027010665.1 Chromatiales bacterium | reverse complement strand
TCGACCGCATCGCCGCCGAAAAGCTCAAGGGCAAGGTCACCGTCACCCGCTTCAAGGGCCTCGGCGAGATGAACCCCATGCAACTGCGCGAAACCACCATGGACCCCGACACCCGCCGCCTCGCCCGCCTGGTCATGAAACCCGGCGACGACACCCTCACCATGCTGGACATGCTTCTGGCCAAGAAACGCGCCGCCGACCGCAAGAAATGGCTCGAGGAAAAGGGCGACCTGGCCGAGGTCTGAGGCGGTGGAAGGAACACGGAGGGCACGGAGACACGGAGGACACGGAGGACACGGAGAACACGGAGGACACGGAGAACACGGAGAATATTGATGCTATTAAATGTCTCGAAATTATTTTGACGAATATTTTATGTAGGAGCGGCGCAAGCCGCGAAAAAGTATTCCATCGCGGCTTGCGCCGCTCCTACGGGACGTGATCGACAAATTTCAGGAATGAATTCCATTCAATAAAAAACTCCGTGTCCTCCGTGTCTCCGTGCCCTCCGTGTCATTTACAGTGAACCCGAACAGAAGCACCTAAACGATGGCTACTCCGCTGCAAGACGACAATATCGAAATTCTCCCCCTCCGGGACTTCTCCGAGAAGGCCTATCTCGACTATTCCATGTACGTGATCCTGGATCGGGCGCTGCCCCATATCGGGGACGGCCTGAAGCCGGTGCAGCGGCGGATCGTGTATGCCATGTCGGAGCTGGGGCTCAAGGCCGGCAACAAGTTCAAGAAGTCGGCGCGTACCGTGGGTGACGTGCTCGGCAAGTTCCATCCCCATGGCGACAGTGCCTGTTACGAGGCCATGGTGCTGATGGCCCAGCCCTTCAGTTACCGTTATCCCTTGCTGGAAGGGCAGGGCAACTGGGGCTCGCCGGACGATCCCAAGTCCTTTGCCGCCATGCGCTATACCGAGGCGCGGCTGTCGAAGTTCGCCGAACTGCTGCTGGGCGAACTGGGCCAGGGAACGGTGGACTGGGTGCCCAATTTCGATGGCAGCCTGGAGGAGCCGAAACTGTTGCCGGCGCAGGTGCCCCATGTGCTGCTCAATGGCACCACCGGTATCGCCGTGGGCATGACCACGGACATCCCGCCCCACAACCTGCGGGAAGTGGCCCAGGCCTGCATCCATCTGCTGGACAATCCGAAGGCCACGGCAGCCGAGCTGTGCGAATTCATTCCGGGGCCCGACTATCCCACCGAGGCGGAGATCATCACGCCCCGTGCCGAGCTGCAGAAGATCTACGAACAGGGCCATGGCGGCCTGCGCATGCGCGCCCGCTACGAGAAGGAGAACGGCGATCTGGTGATCACCGCCCTGCCGTACCAGGCCTCGCCGGCGCGGATTCTGGAACAGATCGCCAGCCAGATGAACGCGAAGAAACTGCCGATGGTCGTGGATCTGCGCGACGAGTCGGATCACGAGAATCCCACCCGTCTGGTCATCGTGCCGCGCTCCAACCGCGTGGATACCGAGGCGCTGATGGCGCACCTGTTCGCCACCACCGATCTGGAGAAGACCTATCGGGTCAACATGAACGTCATCGGTCTCAACGGCCGCCCGGGGGTACGCAACCTGCGGGACATGCTCAAGGAATGGCTGCAGTTTCGCATCGACACCGTGACCCGGCGCCTGCAGTTCCGGCTCGACAAGGTCAGCAAGCGCCTGCACATCCTCGATGGCCTGCTCATCGCCTACCTCAACATCGACGAGGTCATTCGCATCATTCGCGAGAACGACAAGCCCAAGCCGGTGCTGATGAAGCGCTTCAGGCTCAGCGACGAGCAGGCCGAGGCGATCCTCGAACTCAAGCTGCGGCATCTGGCCAGGCTGGAAGAGATGGCCATTCGCACCGAACAGGAAGATCTGGCGAAGGAAAAGGCCGAGCTGGAAAAACTGCTCGGCTCGAAAGCCCGGCTCAAGACGCTGATCAAGAAGGAGCTCAAGGCCATCATCGCGGAACACGGCGACGATCGCCGCTCACCCCTCGTCGAGCGTGCCGCGGCCCAGGCCATTTCCGAGACCGAACTCGTCAGCGCCGATCCCATCACCGTGGTGCTGTCGGAAAAGGGCTGGGTGCGCGCCGCCAAGGGACACGAAGTCGATGCCTCGGCCCTGAGCTACAAGGCCGGGGACGCCTTTCTGGCCGCGGCCCGGGGCAAGAGCAACCAGCTCGCCGTGTTCATCGATTCCACCGGCCGCACCTACGCGATTCCGGCCCATACCCTGCCCTCGGCCCGTGGCCAGGGTGAGCCCCTCACCGGCCGCCTCACCCCGCCCAGCGGCGCCACCTTCCGTGGCGTGATGATCGGGGAACCGGAGGATCGCTGGCTGCTGGCCACCGATGCCGGTTACGGTTTCGTGGCCAAACTCGCGGATCTCGTCACCCGCAACAAGAAGGGCAAGGCGGTGCTCAAGGTGCCCGAAGGTGCAAAGGTGCTGCCGCCGGTGCCGGTGCGCGACATGGAACACGACTGGCTGGCCGCCGTCTCCAACATCGGCAAGCTGCTCATCCACCACATCGCCGAACTGCCCGAGCTGCCGAAGGGCAAGGGCGTCAAGTTCATGAACATCCCGGGCAAGAAACTCAAGACCCGGGAGGAATACGTCGCCGCGGTGACCGTGTTCCACGAAGACCAGAGCCTGAAGATCGTCTCCGGCAAGCGCCACAAGATCCTCAAGCCCGACGAGATGGACCCCTACACCGGCGAACGCGCCCAGCGCGGCCACCTCCTGCCCCAGGGCTTCCGCAACGTGGATCGGATCGAACCGGTCGAATAGGGCCGAGGGCCGAGGAAAATGCTTCGATAACCTCGTCCCCAGCTACCGCCGCATCGCGGCGAGGACGCCGCTCCTACTCGCCACTCGTCCCTCGTCCCTCGTCCCTGTTATTGGGTGGCGTCACCTCCGCCCCTTCCCTGCTCAGCCGTTCCAGTTTCTTCAACACCCGCTGCGCGCGCTGGATGTGGTCCAGCAGTTTTTCGTTGTCGGGATCGATCTTCGCCAGCGACTGCCAGATCTCGAGGGCGCCGGGCACATCACCGCGGCTGTAGAGCTTGCGGCCGGCGGCGATGCCCTGTTCGATGCCCTGACGAAAGTAGCGTTCCAGTTCCGCCCGAAGTTCGCGGCTGGTGGCATCCTCGGCCGGCGTATCGGCGATGCGGTCGAGCAGTTGCCGGGCCCGCAGCAGGTTGTCGTGGCTGTAGCCCTGCTTGAGTTCGGTGATGAGGGCGCGGGTGGCGTCGTTTTCCTGTCGCCGTTCCCGGGCCCGGTAGCGGGCCAGCGCCTTGCGGGCGGCGGCGATGAGTTCGGCGTCGCGGTGTTCCGGATCGAGCTTCAGGCGCAGTTCCAGGCAGGCCTCCAGCAGCTTGGGGCGGTGTTCGTCGAGGGCTTCCTGCAGGCAGCGATCGAGTCCCCGGGCGGTCTTGTGCACCTGCTTGTCGTAGTCGCGCAGCGCCGGGTAGCGGCGGTAGTCCTCGGGCAGCACACGGGCCACCTCTGTGCGGATGGGGGCATTCTGGATCAGCCAGTTGGCCCGGTTCATGAGCAGGGCGAGTTCCAGCTTGCGCAGATACCGCTGACGGCGCTCGAGAAAGGCCGAGTAGGCTGCCTGCAGGGGTTCGCTATCGGGGATCCGCTCCAGTGCCTGCTCGTATGTCTTCTGGGCCCGATACCACTGGCCCTGCTTTTCCTGCCTGGCGGCCTCACGCAGCGTGCGTTTCTCCAGGGCAGCGGCCTTGCGTCGGGCTTCGGCCTGCAGTTGCATCAGTCGCGCGTAGTCGGGATGGTCGGGCTTGATCCATTTCAGGGTGGCCAGCGCCTTGCCGTATTCCCCGGCGGCAATCTGGTGTTCGATGGTCTCGGGCAGATGACTGCCGAAGGAAGCCAGATAGGCACAACCGGGCAGGCTCAGGATCAGGCCAAGGACGACACAGCGCAGGGCGAGGTTCATGCCACGATCCGCTTCGACAGGATCTCCTCGATCTGGGCATCCATGCGGGTGCGCCAGGCCTGGGCGACATCGGTGACGATGTAGGTGGACACGGGCTCGCTGATGCCGCGCAGCTTGATGGAGCGGAACCGGCTGGCCTCGATCCGCCATTGCACGTCCTTGTGGGTGTAGAGGGGCTCGGCGATGACGATCTGATCCTGCTCTGCCACGGTCTGCAGGCGCGAGGCCAGGTTCACCGATTCACCGACCACCGTATATTGCATGCGCTGGGCCGAGCCGAGATTGCCGGCCAGCATCGGTCCGCTGTTGACGCCGATGCGGAAATGGATGGTGGGCCGGCCATCCCGTACCCGCTGCACGTTCAGGCGGGCCACCAGCTTCTGGATCATGACCGCGCAGGCGAGGGCGTTGAAACGGTGTTCGGGATCGGCCTCGGGCACGCCGAAGACGATCATCGCGCAGTCACCCATGTACTTGTCGATGGTGCCGTGATGCAGCTCGCTGGCCAGGCTGATGTAGGAGAAGTACTCGTTGAGCATGGTGGCCACGTCCTCGGGCGGCAGGCTCTCCGAGAAACGGGTGAAGCCGACGATGTCGGCGAACAGCACGGTGGCCTCCACGTGCTTGCCGCCCAGGCGGATGTGATCCAGGTTGGCCATGATCTGCTTGGCCACCGAGGGCGAGACGAAGCGCGAAAAGGCGTTCTCAACCTGGGATTTCTCCAGCAGGCCTTCGGCCATCTTGTTGAAGGCCTCGGTGAGATAGCCGATTTCGTCGTTGCGCCGCTCCGACAGCGTCGGCGGATAGTGCCCCTGGTGCAGGGCCCGGCTGGCGTCCATCAGTCGATGAATGGGGCGGGTCAGGCGATCGCCCATGTAGAAGGCGATGACGATGGCCAGCAGAATCATCAATGCCGTGGCCAGCACGATGGCGCGGATGGTGTCGTACAGGGACTGGTTGAGGCGCTCGCGGCTGAAGGTCACCAGGGCATGACCCGCGATCACGTTCTGGAAACGGATGGGCGCGATGAAGGAGATGGCGTCCACCGGCCGGCCCTCGGCATCGACGGCCTGCCATTCCACGCTGTAGCTCTGCTCGCCGATGCGCTGCGAACGGGCGTAGAGGCGGATGATGTCGTCGGCCGGCTGGATGCCGGAAGCGGCCAGTACCTTGCCGTTGTCGGCATAGACCACGGTGCCGAGTACGCTCTCGTTGCTGCCGATGTTGCTCGCCACCACCATCAGGCCGAGGATGTCGTCGGAGAGCACCAGTTCCTTGGAGGATTCGGCCAGCTGATCCACCACGGCCTGGCCGAAATCGTTGATCTGGTTGCGCAGCAGCTCCGTCTGGTTCTGAACGATGATCAGTCCCAGCGTGCCCATGCCGGTGCTGATGAGCAGGAACAGCACCAGTGCCAGCTTGTAGGCGATGGGAAAATAGGCCGGCGTGTGGGCGCTGACGAAGTCGCGCAGCGCCAGGCGCAGGCGTCGGGGTAGCAGTCGCAGTCGCTGCAGGCGGGAAACCGGCGGTGAATCGGAGGATTGCGTCATGGGCTGGGGGAGGGCCGCCATGGACGACGGTGCTGCGGGTAATGCTGGCCGTCAGGGGACAATGGTTCTATTATGCCTCATCATGATGGATGCCACAGCGAGTAAGTCTATACCGTAAGTAATGGTATCGGGTGAATTTCGGCGGTTGAATACCGTGCCCGATTGCCGGAATCGTGAACCCGTTCAAATTATGCGTGCTGAAGAACTCGTCGATACCCTCCCGAACTCACCCTGGCGGGAGAGCCTGCTGGCCCTGGCCATGCTCTCGGCCGTGTGGCTGGCCATGGGGCTGGCGCTGGGTCTGTTCCTGAGCCTGCCGGGCTGGCGGGCAACGGACTGGTATCCCCTGGTCGAGGCGGTAATCCTGATCAGTGCCGCTGGCACGGGGCTGGTCTGGCTGGGTTCCGCACCGCTGAGCCGGCGCTGGCTCGGCGTCCGCCAGATTCACCGGCCGGCCAATGACGCCGAGCTGCGCCTGCTGCTTACGGCACGGGAGCTGGCCCGCCGGGCCGGTTTGCCCCAACTGCGGGTGGGCATCGTGGACACACCCGCCTGCAATGCCTTTACCCTGGGCTTCGGCAGGGGTTCTGCCTGTCTCGCCGTCGGGCGCGAGCTGCTCGAACGGCTCGACGATACGGAACTCGAGGCCGTGCTGGCTCATGAGGTGGCCCACGTGCTCAACGGCGATTTGCGGACCCTCACCTGGATCAACGGGGCCGTGAACATGGTTACCGTGCAACCGGCCCGGCTGGTCGGGTGGCTGGTGGACCGGCTGCTGTTGCGCCGTTCGCAACCCGGCATCGGCTATTACACCATCCTGGCCGTGACCCAGCTCACCTGGGGCTGGCTGGCCAGTCTGCTCAGCGGCTGGTTCAGCCGGCGGCGGGAGTTCGAGGCGGATCGCACTGCCAGCCACCTGGTCGGCCGGGACAACATGCGAGCCGCCCTGCAGCAACTGCATCGGCTGGAGACGGAACGGATCTGGACCTGCCCCGAATGGCTGGTGGCGTTCGGGGTTACCCCCGACGGTTTCCTGCGCGCCCAGCGTCTGCTGAACACCCATCCCGGGCTCGAGGAGCGCATCGAGCGGCTCGCTGTTCCGGCGTGACGGGTACCGGCCGGATCAGTACAATCCCGGCAGTCCGTTTCGTTGCCGAGGAAGTTTCATGCCCCTGATCGTGCCCTTCGCCGGCCTGCGGCCGGTGCCCGAACATGCCGCCGACGTGGTGGCGCCACCCTATGATGTGCTCAACACCGCCGAGGCCCGCGAACGCGCCCGGGACCGCCCCTGGAGTTTCCTGCACATCTCCAAACCGGAAATCGATTTGCCGGAAGGGACCGATCCCCACGACGATGCCGTCTATGCCAAGGGTGCCGGGAATTTGGCGAAGATGATCGATGCCGGGATCCTGATCCGCGAGGATCGGCCCGTGTATTACCTGTACCGCCTGATCATGGGGGATCACGAACAGGTCGGCCTGGTGGCCGCCGCCTCGGTGGACGACTATCTCAGCAACCGCATCCGCAAGCACGAGTACACACGCCCCGACAAGGAAACGGATCGGGTGCGCCAGATCGATGCGTTGAATGCCCAGACCGGTCCGGTATTTCTGACCTACCGGCACGATCCCGCCATGGACGCGCTGGCCCGGCGGATCATGGCCGAAACCCCGCTCTACGATCTCACCGCCGATGACGGCGTGCGGCACACCTTCTGGGTGATCGCGGATCCGCAGGACATCGAGACCATCACCCGCACCTTCGATGCCATGCCCAATCTCTACATCGCCGACGGCCATCACCGTTCGGCGGCCGCGGCGCGGGTGGCGGAACAGCGCCGCGCGGCCGGCAAGGGTGGCGGCGCGGCCGACTATTTTCTGGCCGTGCTGTTTCCCGACAATCAGATGCAGATCCTCGACTACAACCGGGTGGTGCGGGATCTCAATGGCCTCTCGCCAAAGGCGTTTCTCGACGCGCTGGCCGATGCCTTCATCGTGACCCCGTCCGACACACCGGTGCGGCCCGCACGGGCCGGCGAGTTCGGCATGTACCTGGATGGCCAGTGGTATCGCCTGTCCATCCGGCCCGAACGCATTCCGGCGGACGATCCGGTCAGGCGCCTCGACGTGAGTCTGCTGCAGGACAACCTCATCGCCCCGATCCTCGGCATCACCGATCCCCGCCGGGACGATCGCATCGACTTCGTCGGCGGGATCCGCGGGCTGGGGGAGCTGGAAAAACGTGTCGATTCGGGCGAGATGCAGGTGGCCTTTTCCCTCTACCCGACAAGCATGACGGATCTCATGGCCGTGGCCGATGCCGAACAGGTCATGCCGCCCAAGTCCACCTGGTTCGAGCCCAAGCTGGCGGACGGTCTGGTCTCCCACGTGCTCGACGAGAAGGGAATCGGCTGAGGCTGGCGGCGCGCCAGCGCGACCCAACGGATTTCATGTCTCGTATCTGCGCTTGCGCCCGGCCGATCGCAACGCGGGTATCTGCCGTGCGCTGACTTTCTCACCGGCAGCGGCGTCCTGCCGGTCTACACGTTCTCCATCTCCGGAAACGCTTCGGCCGAGACGAGCTGAATCTCGCCCCGCTGCAGGCGAATGCAGCGGCGTATTTCCAGTTCCTTGAGAATGCGACTGATCATTTCCCGCGTGGTGCCCAGTTCCTGCGCCAGCCGGGCATGGGTGACCTGAATGGCTGCACCGCCGGATTCCCGGAACAGACGATTCAGCAGGCAGGTCAGGCGCAGCTCCAGACGATGGAAGGTGACGTCCGAAACCAGTTGCACCACATCGCCCAGTCGTCGCGACAACGTTCGCAGCAGATAGCGCCGGAACTCGGAAGAGTTGTCGATGGCGCGATCGAATTCCGTCTTGCTCAGGGTCAGCCCGCGCAATTCCGTTTCGGCCACGGCCACGGCGGGGAACCCCTTGTCTTCCAGCAGGCACTGCAGACTCAGAACGCACAACTCGCCCGGCGTGACCCGGTACAACGTGATCTCGCGGCCGCTGCTGGAATGCTTGAACACCCGCACGGAGCCTTCGAGCAGCCACATGAAGTGGGTGCAGCGTTCGCTTTCCCGAAACAGATAGGTGCCCTTGGCGATGTGCCGCGTGTTGCGGGTGTCGAAGATGTCACTCCACGGCTGGGCAAGAAGGGCTTCGAGACCGGGCAGGTCTACGGGTTGTGACGATTTTGACTTGGCTTTGGGCCGATCGAGTGTTTCGTGCATGGTCCGGCTTCCTTCATTCGTTGTGACGGGAAGCGTGAATCCATTCACATTTCCGCAAATCGGTTTTCACGTTGTTGCCAGACGACGAACCGGCGAAAGCATTCGGTAACGGTCCAATCCGTGGGGGTTCACCCGATGATACGTTCCTGCCCCGGGATTTTCTGTATCAAAAGTAACAAACCTTGGATACAGACATCCGTTTGCGATTTTCGTAACGATCGCTGCGCCTTTTCCCATGCCAGCGTAGCGGGAAAAGGCCGGCCAGGAGGGTTAGGCCGTATAAATATATAACGAAATAATGAAATACAAGAGGAGAAACCCATGTCGAGTTCCCGCAGACAATTCCTGAAAACCCTGGGTGCCGCCGCCCCCGCGGTACTGCTTTCCAGGCCGGGTCTGGCCATGCGTGGTGGCGGTGGTGGTGGAGGAGGCGGTGGTGGCGTAACGGTGCCTGTCTTCGAGTTGCCGCTGAACATTCCGCCCGTGGCCCAGCCCAGCGGCACGGATGCAGCGGGGCGCCCCATCTACGAGATTGTGCAGCAGAATGCCTCGGTCGAGATTATCCCCGGCCTGCAGACCGACATTCTTGGCTATCAGGGCATGACGCCCGGACCGACCATCAAGGTGGACGCCAACCAGGAAGTGATCGTGCGCCAGATCAACAATACCAACGTGCGCACCACCACCCATCTGCATGGTGGACATATGCCGGCCGGTAACGATGGCCATCCGGTGGACTTCGTCGATCCGGGAACGTCCAAGGATTATTTCTATACCAACAAGCAGGTGCCGGCAACGTTGTGGTATCACGATCATACGAATGACCTGACCGGCGATCAGGTCTATGCCGGACTGGCCGGTTTCTATCTCATGGACGACGATTATGAGCGCTCGCTGGGCTTGCCGTCAGGCGATCGGGAAGTTGCCATCGTCATCCAGGATCGGACCTTTGCGGCCGATGGTTCCCTTGTCTACAACGACAACATCATGGGCGAACTGGGTGACACCATCCTGGTCAATGGCACGCCCTATCCCTATTTTGAAGTGGA
>JALVBM010000331.1 GCA_027010665.1 Chromatiales bacterium | reverse complement strand
GGCCGTTTCGACGACTATGTGGGCGATCCCAACGAGATCACCACGGCCTACATGATGCACTGTCACATCCTCGAGCACGAGGACCACGCCATGATGACCCAGTTCATCGTCGTGGAATGACCGGTTCGGGTGCGGCTGCGGCCGCACCCGTTTCCTCTATTATTCAATGCTGAGGTCCGGCCGGAGGCGGCCGGTTGCATCCGACAAGTCAGGAGGCATTTGCCATGCGACGTTACGGATCGAAAATCACCTCGCGACACGGGATCACCTCGATCCTGTCCTTTCTCTTGCTTTTGCTCTCGGTTTCTTCGGCCCACGGGGTGGTGGGCCTGCAGAACGTCGCCGGTGCATCGGCGCCGGACGAACTCATCGTGCGTTTCGCGCCGGGCGTGAACGCGGCCACCCGGGCCCGGGTCCTGACGAGTGCGGGTTGCCAACAGACGCGCCGTTTCCGGCTCCTGCGGGATCTGGCCCTGGTGCGCGTGCAGGCGGGTACGCGCATGCAGGATGCGATACAGCGCCTGTCCGCCTCGCAAGCGGTACAGTACGTGGAGCCCAACTACATCGTCACTGCGGCCGCCATTCCCGATGACCCCCGTTTCCCGGAGCTCTACGGGCTGGACAATACCGGCCAGACCGGCGGTACGCCGGATGCCGACATCGATGCCCCCGAGGCCTGGGATCAGCAGACCGGCACCGACGTGGTGGTGGCCGTCATCGACACCGGCCTCGACTACAACCATGAGGACATCGTCGGCAACGTCTGGACCAATCCCGGTGAAATTCCCGGCAACGGCATCGACGACGACAACAACGGCTACATCGACGATGTTCGTGGCTGGGACTTCGTCAACGGCGACAACGATCCCTTCGACGACAACGATCACGGCACCCATGTCTCCGGCACCATTGCCGCCGTGGGCAACAACGGGATCGGCGTGGCCGGGGTCAACTGGTCGGCGCGCATCATGCCGCTGAAGTTTCTCAGCGCCCGGGGTTCGGGCACCACGGCCGACGCCATCAGCGCCCTCGACTATGCGGTGATGATGGGCGCGCGGATCTCCAACAACAGTTGGGGCGGCGGGGCCTTCAGTCAGGCGTTGTACGACGCCATCGCCGCCGCCCAGGCGGCTGGACACCTGTTCGTGGCGGCCGCCGGCAACGACGGTGTGGACACCGACGTCACGCCCAGCTATCCGGCCAGCTACGATCTGGACAACATCGTTTCGGTTGCCGCCACCGACGAAAACGACGCGCTGGCGAGCTTCTCCAACTTCGGTGCGGTGACCGTGGATCTGGGCGCGCCGGGCGTCAGCATCCTCAGCACCACCCCGGCCAATACCTATTCCAGCTTCAGTGGCACCTCGATGGCCACGCCGCATGTCGCCGGCGTCGCCGCCCTGTTGCTGGCCGAGGATCCCTCGCTGGACGTGGTCTCGCTCAAGCAGGCGATCCTCGACAGCGTGGATCCCATCGCCGCCCTGGCGGGCATTACCGTCACTGGCGGCCGTCTCAATGCGGCGAACGCCCTGTCCGGCCTGGTGCGGGTCGTGGTCACGCCGGCCGACGTCACCCTGGCCGCGGGGACGACACAGCAATTCACGGCCACGGGCGGCACCGCGCCCTACACCTGGCAGGTGGCCGATCCGGCCGTCGCCAGCATCGACGCCACCGGGCTGCTCACGGCGCTCGCGGCCGGTTCCACCACGGTCACGGCCACCGATGCCAACGGCGTCACCGGCACGGCCCAGGTGACGGTGACCACCGTAACCGTCAGTCCGGACACGGCCACGATCCGCGTGGGTGATACGCTGCAATTCACCGCCACCGGCGGCACCGCGCCCTACGTCTGGACCGTCTCCGATCCGTCGCTGGCCAGTATCGACGTGTCCACGGGGCTGCTGACGGCTATCGCGCTGGGTACGGTGCAGGTGACCGTGACCGATGCGAACGGCTTCAGCGACACCACCGGTGATATCGTCATCTCCGACATCGCCATCAGCCCGGACAGCGCGATCCTCGGCGTGGGCGATACGCAGCAGTTCACCGTCACTGGCGGTACGGCACCCTATACCTGGTCCACCGGCAACACGGCCGTGGCCACCATCGACGCCAACGGCCTGCTCACGGCTGTCGGCGCGGGCGTCACGCAGGTTACGGTCACGGATGCCGCCGGCCTGTCTGTGTCCTCCGGCGATATCACCGTGCGGAACATCAGCGTGTCGCCGAATACGGCCACGGTGCTGGTGGGCGATACGCTGACCTTTACGGCCAGTGGCGGTGCTGCGCCCTATACCTGGTCAGTCAGTGACCCGAGCGTGGCCGACATCGATCCGGCAACCGGCGTGCTCACAGGTCTGACGCCCGGCGTAGTGACCGTCACCGCCACCGATGCCGATGGCATCTCGGGCAGCAGCGGGGAGATCGTGATCAGCGCCGATCACGTGATCAGCATCACGCCCTATACGGCCACCGTGCGTCGTTTCGGCACGCTGCAGTTCACGGCCGATGGCGGGCAGGGGCCCTACACCTGGTCCCTGAGCAACCCCCGGGCGGGTACCATCGATCCGCAAACGGGCCTGTTCCGGGCCGGACGGTTCCCCACCACCACGACCGTCATCGCCACCGATGCCGACGGCCATGTGGGCGAGTCGGGCACCATTACGGTGACCCGGCGCTAACAGTTGGTCGGAAAACCCGCACCCATCGGTGCGGGTTCGATGGCGGCAGGCGCAGCCAGGGAGGCACGGCGCCTGTCGTCATCACTTTTTTATCAGGGCCGAGGGACGAGGGACGAGTGGCGAGGAAAGGCGTTGGTGCGGGGCTTCGAATGACCGTGGGGCTGCGGATGGATTCGTTATCCTCGTCGAGTTGGATTGCGCGGTGTCGTCAGTGCATTGACAGGGCCCATAGCCATCATCCCTGATGGGGTAGGAGCGGCGCCCTCGCCGCGATGAACGAAGCCGATCTCAATCCACCCTTCCTCTCATCCAGTAAGACCTCGAACTAACGCTTTTCCTCGCCACTCGTCCCTCGTCCCTCGCCACTGTTTTTCAGAATGCACTTTCGAACTCGTAGTCCAGCTCCGCCGCCGGGGTTTGCAGGAAGTGGCCCTGGATGAAGTCCACGCTGCATTGCCACAGCACGGCCAGGCTGTTGGCATCCTCGACGAAGGCAGCGATGACCTGCATGTTGCGGTTGTGGGCTTCCTGGGCGATTTGCTTGACCTTTTCCTGGTTCTCCACGCTCTGGGCCAGGTTGTGGATCAGCTTGCCGTGGATCTTGATGAAGTCCACGGGCAGTTTTTCCATGGACTGGAAGGTGTTGGGTTCCAGACCGAAGTTCTCCAGGGCCGTACGGCAGTTGAGGGTCTTGAAGCCTTCCACCAGGGCCTTGGCCTGGGCCAGGTGATTGAGGGCGGTTTCCTCGTTGAGTTCGAAGATCAGGCTCTGGGTGTCGAGCTGCAGGGCGTGCAGGCGCTCGGCGACCCAGGGCAGGAATTCGGCATCCAGCAGCGAGCCCTGGGAAATCTTGACGAAGAACCGGGTTTCGTGACCCTCTTTCTTGCGTTGCTGGAGCAGGCGGAAGACATTGGCGATCACCCAGCGATCGATGAACTTGGTCAGATCGGCCTGATCCGCAGGGGGGATGAATTCACTGGGTGGAATTTCCTCGGCATTTTCGTCGAGCATGCGCACCAGCACCTCGTAGTGGGCGCCGGGGATGCCGTGCAGGCTGACGATGGGCTGGAACAGCAGCTTGAACTCGTTGTTGCGCAGGGCTTCCTTGATCCGATGCGACCAGGCGGTGACCTGCTGTTTCTCTTCCAGTTCCTCGATGCGCGGGTTGTAGACGTTGTAGCGGTTGCCCCCTTCCTTGTGTGCGATTTCACACCCTTTTTCGGCGCGGCTCAGGCAATCCTGCAGGTTACTGATGGTTTCGTTGATGTGGGTGATGCCGATACTGGCCGTGGCGGTGACCACCCGACCGTTGATGGTGGAGCGATGTTCGCCGAGGGCATCGATGATCTGCCGGGCCACTTCCTCGGCGCGGGCGAGATCGGCATTGTCCAGCAGCAGGGTGAACTCGGCACCCTCGAAACGGGCCAGCAGCCCCAGATCACCGAATCGGGACTTGAGTGTCTGGGCCACGTCGTTGAGAAAGTGATCGGCGTCGGCGAAGCCGATGGTGTTGCGGATGGCCTCGAAGTTGTCCAGTTCGATGAACAGCAGCGCGCCCTGGGTCTCGCCGGCGACGGCGTGGCTGATCAGCTTGTCCATCTGATCGAGGAAATAGGTGCGGTTGTAGAGGCCGGTGAGCAGATCCTGCTTGCTGAGCACGCTGAGCTGCTGTTCCAGCTCCTTGCTGTCGCCGCGATCGCGGATGATGATCTGGGTACAGGACTCGCCCTCCATGCTGGCGGGCGAAAATTCCATGGTGATGTCGAAGGTGTCGCCGGAGGTGTGGCGGGCACAGATTTCGAGGGTGTCGTCGGTGCCAATGCCCTTGCTGTAGTTGCGCAGGAACTGCTTCAGAGTGGCGTGATCCTCGCTGCTGACCATGTCGAGGATGGGCATGCCTTCCACGTCTTCGAGGCTCTCTATGCCGAACATCTCCAGGTAGGCCTGGTTGGCGTAGATGTGCATGCCGTCGTGGACGTAGGCGATGGCGTCGCGGGAGTGGTCGATGAGGTTGCGGGCGCGCTTCTCCGATTCGTGGAGCATTTGCTCGCAACGGCGCAGGCCCTTGCGATTGCGCAGGCTGCTCACTTCGCGGCGTACCACCAGCAGCAGGCGGGCTTCCTGGTCGGCGCACACGGCGTCGGCGGCACCGGCCTCCATCTCCGCCAGGCCGGCGTCGGGTGTCTGGGGTTCACAGATCACGACCAGGGGAACGTCGCGGCCGAGTCGCTGCAGCACGTCGAGGGCTTCGAGGGCGGTGAAATCCGTGAGTCGCTGCTTGGCCAGAATGATGTCGACCGGGTTCTCGTGGAGGAGGGTCTCCATGTCCTCCGCATCCTCGGCGCGCAGATCACGGACGATTTCCCCGGCGTTGCGCAGCACGTTCACCAGACGCTCGGCTTCCTCGGACGCTTCGAACAGCGTCATCACGCGCAGCAGATCTTTTTCGCTCACCCGGGTTCCTTTCGACGAAGAGAAGTCAATGCTGAAATGCTAATAATGTCGGGAATACCAGCCAAAGGCAAGCACTTGCGAGCCCTGTCAGACCCGGCAGCCGCGCTGCCCGGCGGCGGCTCAGATCGAGGACCAGATCTGGCCGAAATCCCCTTCGTCCGCGACCTGCTCGGACGGGGCTTCGTCCCGGGCCGTGTCCAGATAGACGAATTCGAACTGGGCGAACAGGCCGGTATTCTGCAGCATCCGGGTCAGCTCCACCTTCACCTCGCGGCCGAGGATGTTGAGCACCAGCTTGTTGCCTTCCCGCCAGGGAACCGGGCTGGTGAGCAGGCTGGCAGGCTGGCCGATGGCCGGGTTTTCCGGCAGCAGGAGCGTGCGCTGATAGGCATACTGCTTGCCATCGCCGGCCAGGGTGCGCATGCCGATGGCCGCGGCGTCGGGATTGAGCATTTCCACGCCGAGCTGCAGGATCCGCTGCGGGTTGAACTTCATCCAGCGGATCACGCCGATGTTCCATTTCCAGGCATGGGCGCTGATTCGTCGGCGGATCCCCACCAGCTCGCCCACCTGGGCACGGGTGGTGTTGCCCTCGTGGTATTCCAGGCAGAAGCCGTTGGCGCTTTCATTGGTGATTTGCCAACGGGTCAGGGGCGGGAGTCGGGAACGGTCCTTCCCGTTGCCACCGTTTTCCCGCTGCCGGCTCTCGGCGAGCTGATCGGCCAGGGAGAGCTCCTCGGTGACGATCCGGGTCAGTTTCACGTCACTGGCGTGGGGATAGACCATTTCCCAGATATCGGGTTTCTCGTCGCTCACCGATTCGACCACGTCGGCCCGGTATTCGGCCGGGTGTTCGAATTCTTCCTCGTTTCCGGTTTCGGTATGGTGCTGATGCCGCAGGTATTCGTGGATGGTGGTAAGGCCCACGGCCACCTGGACCACTTCCTTGCGTTCGCTGCGCGGAAAGGCGCGCTGGCTCTCCACACCCCAGGCCACCAGCAGGCGGCGCAGCAGATCGTGGGAGAGATCGGGCCGCCCCATGTCGATGCCGGTGAGGGTCGTGGAGATCACGTCCTCGCTTTCCTGGATGTGCTTGCGGATCCGGGCGATGAGGCCGGTGGTATCCAGCATGCGGCAGTTCTGTCCGCAGCGCAGCCGCGACTTGAGATAGGCGGTGGGGGGTTGATCGTGGCTCAGTATCACGGCGAACTGACCGTCCCGGCCGGGATCGTCGGGGTGTTCGGGCAGATGCAGTTCGCAGTGACGCACCCAGCGTTCCAGGGTGTTGTAGATCTTGGTCACCTCGCCCTGACGCAGGCGGTAGGGGCTGGCCAGCCAGACGAGCAGGTTGCGCAGGTATTCGTCGCTGACGCTGGATTTTTCCACGTACAGGTGCAGAAAGTCGGGTACCGCATAGCGGTGCAGGCGATGGCTCTCGGCGTAGGCATACATCTTGTGCAGTTCGCTCCACACCCCGGCCGGGTAGGGCGCATAGACCTGGTAGGCCGTGAGCAGGCTGCGGCCGCTGTAGCTGATGGCCCGTTGCAGCAGCATGGCCATGTGCTTCTTGTCGAAGAACAGGCCGGTGCGGGTGGCCATGTCCTCGATGGCGATCTTGTAGCCGGTGGCCATGGCCGCCAGGATCTCGCGGGTGGCCGCGGCGATCTTCTGGTTCTTCTCCGGCAGCGGGTAGGTGACGCCGAGAAAGTGCTTGCGCATGGACTCGGTGACGTATTGCACCGTCTCGCGCAGGCTCTCGAGAAAACGGGCGCGGTCCTGGTGGGGCAGATGGAGCTGGTTGGTTTCGGTGAGTGCCTGGTAGATCTGACGGGCGGTCTCGCCAAGATTGGCCTTGGGCAGATTGTCGATCCAGGCCTCCACCTTCTTCGGGCGGATGCTGAAGGAATGTCTGCCCGGTTTCTGCCGTTCGGGGATGACCAGACCCAGCGACTTGCGCATCGACCATGTGCTCCGTGAATGATGACGACAAATTCCGTTTCAGGATGCTGGGGGATCATCCGTGAAAACCAGGCTGCAAGGGACGTTTGTGCCCGTTGCCTGGCGAAATTATGACACGTTTACTTGACGAGTACAGAAAAAAGTGCGAGTCGGATGCGAAAAATCCGGAATATAATCATATGGTTATATGGCTTGTGGGCTAGAAGAGGGGGCTCTTGGCCGGTTCGCCCGGCGCTTCGCGGACCAGTCGCGGCACCAGGTAGCCGGGCAGGCGGGCCCGCAGTTGTGCGTGCAGGGCCAGTGCCCGATGGTCGTCCACCTCGAAATGGGCCGCGCCGGCCACCCGATCGAGCTGATGCAGGTAATAGGGCAGGACGCCGGCATCGAACAGCGCCTCGCTGAGCGAAACCAGGGAGGCGACATCGTCGTTCACCCCGCGCAACAGGACGGACTGGTTCAGGAGTGTCATGCCCGTCTCGCGCAGGCGCCGGAAGGCGGTGCGCACGGTTTCGTCGATTTCCTGTGCATGATTGGTGTGCATCACCATCACCACGGGCACACGACAGGTGGCGAGCCGATGGCACAGTTCGTCGGTCACCCGCTCCGGCAGCAGGACGGGATGGCGGGAATGGATGCGCAGGCGGCGCAGATGAGGCACGGCCTCCAGCCGGTCGAGCAGGTCCGAGAGACGCGCGTCCGAAAGGCTGAGCGGATCACCGCCGCTGAGGATGATTTCGCCGAGGCTGTCGTCCCGGGCGATGGTGGCCAGTGCCGCGTCGAGCCGCCGGTTCTCGGGGTAGGGGAAGTGGCGGCGGAAACAGTAGCGGCAGTGGGCCGCGCAGGTGGCGGTCACGATGAGCAGCGCCCGCCCCGTGTACTTGTGCAGCAGGCCGGGCGCGCGCCGGGCGTCCCCGTCGCCGACGGGGTCGGTGCCGAAGCCGGGATGATCGGCCAGTTCGTCCGCCAACGGCAGCACCTGGCGCAGGAGCGGATCGTCGGGGTTGCCCCGCTGCATGCGCGCAATGAAAGCGTGCGGCACGCGCAGGGGAAAGCGCTCGGCGGCCTTGCGGGCGGCCGGCAACAGCGACGCCGGCAGGGCCAGTAGCCGCAGCAGTTCGGCCGGGTCGCGCACGGCCTGCTGCTGGGCCTTCTGCCAGGCCGCGGTCTGACAGGACGGGACGGGCTGGGGTATCATAACAGACTGCGTTTCCGGGTCTGGGGACGTCGTTGAAACAGGAATATTAGAGGAAACCCATGGCAACCTACAGCACCAACGAATTTCGCAGCGGCCTGAAAATCATGCTCGACGGCGATCCCTGCGCCATCATCGAGAACGAATTCGTCAAGCCGGGCAAGGGCCAGGCCTTCAACCGGGTGAAGATCCGCAACCTCAAGACCGGCCGCGTGCTGGAGAAGACCTTCAAGTCGGGCGAGACCGTGGAGGCGGCCGACGTCATCGACACGGAGATGCAGTATCTGTACAACGACGGCGAGCAGTGGCACTTCATGCATCCCGAGACCTATGAGCAGGTGGCCGCCGATGCCACCGCGGTGGGCGATGCCGCCAAGTGGCTCAAGGAACAGGACATGTGCACCGTCACCCTGTGGAACGGCGTGCCCATCAGCGTCACCCCGCCCAATCACGTGATCCTCACGGTGGTGGAAACCGATCCCGGCGTGCGCGGCGACACCTCGGGTGGCGGCGGCAAGCCGGCCACGACCGACACCGGCGCCGTGGTGCGCGTGCCGCTGTTCATCAACGAAGGCGACAGGATCAAGGTGGACACCCGCACCGGCGAATACGTCGGCCGCGTCAAGGAGTGACGTGAACGACTGGCGGCCTTCGGCCTCGATGGCCGTGCTGCAGCTTCGGGCCCGGCTCCTGAACAGGATCCGGGCCTTTTTCGAGGCGCGCAGCGTGCTCGAGGTGGAAACCCCCTGCCTGTCGGCCGCCGCCAATCCCGATCCGCACATCGAGAGCATCGCGGCCCGTGCGCCCGATGGCGCGCGGTATCTGCACACTTCGCCCGAATTCCCCATGAAACGCCTGCTGGCCGCGGGCAGCGGCGACATCTGGCAACTGGCCCGGGTGTTCCGCGCCGGCGAAGCCGGGCGGCGGCACAATCCCGAATTCACCCTGCTCGAATGGTACCGCGTCGGCCGGGACCATCACCGGCTCATGGATGAAGTGGAAGAGCTGTTGCGAACGGTGCTGGCAACGCCACCGGAGCCGGCCCGGCGACTGACCTATCGGGAAGTCTTCGTCGAAGGGGCCGGCATCGATCCCTTCACGGCCACGCTGGCCGATTACCGGACCTGCGCGCGTGAACACGGCATCGATGTCACCGATCTCGGCAACGATCCGGATGCCTGGCGAAACCTGTTGCTCACCCACGTGGTCGAACCCGGCCTGCCGTCCGATACGCCGCTCTTCATCCACGACTGGCCCGCCAGCCAGGCGGCCCTGGCCCGGATCCGCGACGGCAATCCGCCCGTGGCCGAACGCTTCGAACTCTTCTGGCAGGGCATGGAGCTGGCCAACGGTTATCACGAACTGACCGATCCCGCTGAACAGCGCCGCCGCTTCGCGGCCGAGAACCGCCGGCGCGCAGAGCGCGGCCAGCCGGTCATGCCCGTGGACGAACGCCTGCTGTCCGCGCTGGATCACGGCCTGCCCGACTGCGCCGGCGTGGCCCTGGGTTTCGATCGACTGGTGATGATCGCCGCCGGAGTGGACGACATCCGCGAGGTGCTG
>JALVBM010000330.1 GCA_027010665.1 Chromatiales bacterium | reverse complement strand
CATGCCCGTGGACGAACGCCTGCTGTCCGCGCTGGATCACGGCCTGCCCGACTGCGCCGGCGTGGCCCTGGGTTTCGATCGACTGGTGATGATCGCCGCCGGAGTGGACGACATCCGCGAGGTGCTGACGTTCGACTGGGAGCGGGCGTGATACACTGCCCCGAGGTGTAGTCAATTGGCCGTCGACGACTGTAGGAGCGACGCAAGTCGCGACAAAACAGGGCCGAGTGGCGAGGGACAAGGGCTGAGGAAAAACGGGGTTGATGGGCTTCGAAAACCTCATCCCTCGGCTCTTGCATCCAACTTCGCTCTACCTCCTGCATCCCAGCAGTCGTCGCCACTCGGCCCTGTTTTGTCGCGGCTTGCGTCACTCCTACAGAAAGTTTGTGTCAACACAAATGAAACATATTATCGCCATCCTGAGCCTGCTGCTGATCGCAGCAACGACACTGTGGGCCGGGGAGTCCGGTCATGCTCACGGGGCTGCGGAGTCTGCCTGTTCCCATTTGCAGTTGTTGCGGAAAGGGCAATTCCTGCAACTTGTGGACGGTCGTTCGGGCACCGTTGTCGACAAATTTGAAAACGTCAAGACGACGGTCAAGCTGGCTGATGCCGGTCACGGACCCTGGCGGGGGCGTGACGACGACGGCGTAGCAAGAACCGTCGACCAGGTCGATTGTGCCGTCATCGTGACGTTCGAGGAGGAAAGCGCCTTGCTCGTCTGGCACGACGAAAAAGGCCGGTGGCACCGTCTCTGGCTTGCCGATTGAACTCGCCAGCAAACGTCCTCAACCCTTCCGGATCCGCCCGATCCGTTCCCCCATGCGCACGAACTTCTCCGGCTGCAGATCCGGTTCCCACTGCACCCGCTCGTCGCTGAACAGCAGGATCACCGTCGAGCCCATGTTGAAGCGGCCCATTTCCTGGCCCTTTTCCAGCGTCAGGTTGAGGTGCACCTGATCCCAGTGGCGGATGGTGCGGCCGCTGGGCGGCGTGATTTCCCCCTGCCAGACGGTCTCGATGCTGCCCACGTTGATGGCGCCCACGAGCACCAGGGCCATGGGGCCGGCTTCGGTGTCGAACACGGTCACCACCCGTTCGTTGCGCGCGAACAGTCCCGGCACCCGGGCGGTGGTGACCGGGTTGACGCTGAACAGGCGGCCGGGAACGTGGATGGTCTCCTGCAGGGTGCCGGTGAGGGGCATGTGGATGCGGTGGTAGTCCCGGGGCGAGAGATACAGGGTCGTGAACACGCCATTGCGGAACACGTCGGTCCAGCGACGGGTCTCGCCGAGCAGGGTATGCACCGAATAGGTGTGGCCCTTGGCCTGGAAGATGGCATCACCGTCGATGCGGCCGGCCTGGCTGACCCGGCCATCCACCGGCGAGACAACGGCATCGGGTGCCGGATCGATGGGCCGTGCTTCCGGTTTCAGGGCCCGGGTGAAGAAACTGTTGAAGTCGGGATAGGCGCGATAGTCGGGCTCGAGCGCTTCCGACAGATCCACGTCGAAACGGTGGATGAACCAGCGGGTGAAGGGATTCTTGATCCAGCCGATGCGCAGGCGCGCGAAGGCATGCACCAGGCGCGAAATGCCGTGCTGTGGCAGGAGATACTGAAGCCGGACGAACAGCGTGTCGCGCAGGGAGGAAGACTTCAAGGCCGTCGTTCAGTGATGGTGATGTGTGTGATCGTCACCGGCCTTCACCGGCAGGTTTACGGCCAGGGTGCTGCCGTCGTCCAGTTTCAGCATGACCCGAATCGTGTCGCCGGCACGAAACGGCTTGTGCGGGCGGATGAGCATCAGATGCAGACCGCCGGGTGCCAGGCTGACCTTGCCACCGGCCGGGATCGTCAGCGCCGGAACAGGCTTCATGGTCATGACGCCATCCTTCATATGCATCTCGTGAATTTCCACGGCTTCGAACTGATCGCTGGACGCACCGACGACGCGCACGGTCTTCTCGCCCGAGTTGACGAGCGTCAGGTAACCCGCCAGTACCGGTGCGACCGGGGGGGCTTCCGGGACACGGGCATCCTGGATCTGCAGGGTGGCGGCGCGGGCCGCGAGTGTGGTCAGGAACAGGACGATCAGCAGGGAAAGACGGGGGATCATGCCAGGGACTCCGGTTTTGGGGTTATGTGGTTGTCGGCCTGCGGGCCGAATCGGGCTTCGAGGAAGCGCAGGGCCCGGACGATATCGTCGCCATCATAGGGCGGAGACAATACGGCGCGCATGCGGCCCTGGGGATCGATGAAGACCATCTGCGAACTGTGATTGACGATGTAGTCGTCCTTGCCCGGTGTCTTGTCCTCGAAGCCGTAGAGGATGCCGAGGGCGCCGGTAAGCTTGTCGATTTCGTCGGCCGGTCCGGTCACGCCCGTGAAATCCGGATGAAAGTAGGTGACGTACTCGCCCAGCAGTTTGGGCGTGTCGCGATCCGGATCCACGGAGACAAACCATGCCCGCGGCCGGGCCGGGTTGGAGGGATCCGGTTGCAGCTGCTGCCAGGCGTAGCGCAGGTTCTGCAATGCCAGTGGACAGACGTCGGGGCAATGGGTGTATCCGAAGAACAGCACGTTCCAGTGCCCGCGCAGGCTGTCGACGGTGAAGGGGCGGCCGTCGTGCCGTTGCAGCCGGAATGCCGGCAGGCTGCGTGCGTCGGTCAGCACGGCGAGATTGAGGCCGGCCGGCACCGCAATGCCGGTATCGGGTGCTTCGGGGTTCTGGCGCAGGCTGAGCAGATAGCCGGCCCCGAAGCCGATGAACAGCAGCCCCAGCAGGCCGAAAACAGCAGCAGGGGAATGTCGCCGGGGGTTGCTCATCGCGCCATTATCGCCCATCGCCCCGGATCTGGCCATGCCGGGGTTTGAAAAAAAGCAAGGATGGGGCTAAGGTTGCAGACAAATCATAAGGAAAAACCTCAATGTCCAACGTCAACTATCTGATTCCCAAGCACAATCGCCCCGTGTGGACGCCCGATCTGGAAGCGCTCGACGTGGTCGCCGAGGCGCTGGAAACGATTCCGCTGCTGGGTTGGGTGGCCGCCGGCGAACCGGTGGACCTGTCCGCCGAGGACGAGCGGGTCAGCGTTCCGGCCAGCATGGTGCGCCGCAACACCTATGCCCTGCGGGTGCGTGGCCATTCCATGATCGACGACAACATCCAGGATGGCGACATCATCGTTATCGAGAAGACCGAGACGGCAGCCAACGGCCAGTCGGTGATCGCCATGATCAACGGCGAGACGGTAACGCTGAAGAAATTCTACGTGGAACGCGACGGCATCCGGCTGCAGCCGGCCAACCCGGACATGGAGCCCATTGTCCTGCGCAACGAGGAGGTGCAGATCCTCGGCATCGTCACCGGGGTGATTCGTCAGTCCGACGTCCGGTGAAGTTCCTGGTCGACGAGATGCTGCAGCGGCTCGGAAGCTGGCTGCGCGCTGCCGGCTACGACACCGTCATCGCCCGCGATGGCCGTGACGACTACGCCCTCCTGCGGCAGGCCATCGACGAGGATCGCCTGCTCGTCACCCGCGATCGGGAACTGGCCCGCCACCGTCGCGCCCCCGGCCGGGTCATCCTCCTGGAATGCGACAAGCTCGACGACTGCATCCGGGAACTGGGCAACAAGCTCGACATCGACTGGCTCCATCGCCCCTTCCAGCGCTGCCTGGTCTGCAATACCGAACTGATCCCCGCCGACGCGAGCGCCCGCGCCCGCATCCCCGAACGCGCCCGCCAGCAGGCCGACGCGGCCCTCTACTGCCCCAAATGCCGCAAGGTCTACTGGGAAGGCAGCCACGTCGACCGCATGCGCCGGCGTCTGGAGGAATGGCAGGGGGTGGACTCCTGAAACGGGTTTGGTGGAAAGAACACGGAGGGCACGGAGACACGGAGGGCACGGAGGGTGAAATGTTTGGAGGTCGAGCCTGAGAAAACCGGTTCAGACTTTTCCTGGATCGTGGCACGTACAGGGGGCTAGAACCGTTGTTTGTGCAATAACCTTCGAGTCATAAAAAACACAATCTCCGTGACCTCCGTGTCTCCGTGCCCTCCGCGTTCATTACACTCCCACCCTGAAAGAAGCCTCCGTCGCCGTCATTTCTCGATCGGCGTGTTCGGTTCGTTTCCCCAGTCGGACCAGGAGCCCGGGTAGCCCTTTACCTTTTCGAAACCGAGATATTTCAACAGAAACCAGGTATGCGCCGATCGGTGATGGGTCTGGCAGTAGACCACCACGGTCTTGTCGGGGGTCACGCCGCGTTCGGCGAGCATGTCACGCAAGACCGGTTCGGGCTTGAGGCGCAGATCCCGGTCCCGATCCATGGCTTCGGTCCATTCCATGTGCACGGCGCCGGGAATGTGGCCACCTCGCTGGGCGTAGAGTTTCTCGCCGCGGTATTCGCCCCGGCTGCGCACGTCGAGCAGCACCACGTCGGGATCGGATAGGTGATCGAGAATGTACTGGCGTGTCGCCACCGGCTCGTAGTCCGGTTCCGGCGTGAAGCGGCCCGGCACGGGCCAGTGGATTTCGGTATCGATGGGATGACCCGCGTTGGCCCAGGCGCGCAGGCCGCCGTCGAGCAGGGAATAGTTCCGGTGACCGGCCACCTCGAGGGTGTAGAGCAGGCGGCAGGCACGCCCGCCACCCTCGTCGTCGTAGGCCACCACGTGGGTCTCCGGCGACAGGCCATAGGCCGAGAACACATGTTCCATGCGTTCCGGTACCGGCAGCAGGCCCATGCGCGGCTGCTCCACGCGCACGATCCAGGCATAGTCCATGAACACCGCGCCGGGAACGTGATACTGCACATAGGTCGCCGGTGCCGACAGATCCACCAGCAGGATGTCATCTCGTTGACGGTGCTCCTCGAACTGTTCCGGGCTCAGCAGCCGGGGCAATTCCGTGTGATTCATGAGGGATCTCTCGTTGTCCGGAAAAGACGAGTATAAGGCTCCCATGCCGTCCGTCGAGCCTGTATCATTGAGCGCCACGCTCGGGTATTGCCCGGGCCGCAATCCAACGAAACAGAACAAGGCAAGAGGCAGTCATGGCAGAGCACAGCTTTCATCCCCCCCAGCGCACCCTGATGGGACCCGGTCCCTCCGACGTCAGCCCCCGCGTTCTCGAGGCGTTGGCCCGGCCCACCATCGGTCATCTCGATCCGGTGTTCGTGGACATGATGGAGGAGATGAAAGGTTTGCTCCAGTATGCCTTCCAGACCAGGAACGAACTGACCTTCCCCGTCTCGGCGCCGGGTTCGGCCGGCATGGAAACCTGTTTCGTGAACCTGGTCGAACCGGGCGACAAGGTCATCGTTTGCCAGAACGGCGTGTTCGGCGGTCGCATGAAGGAAAACGTTGAGCGCTGTGGCGCCACGCCCGTGATGGTCGAGGACGCGTGGGGCACCGTCGTCGATCCGAACAAGCTGGAGGATGCCCTCAAGGCCAACCCGGACGCGAAACTGGTGGCCTTCGTGCATGCGGAAACCTCCACCGGCGCCCAGTCGGACGCCCGAACCCTGGTGGAGCTGGCGCACCGGCACGATTGCCTGGCGCTGGTGGACACGGTCACCTCCCTGGGCGGTTCGCCGCTGAAGGTGGACGAGTGGGGCATCGACGCCGTCTATTCCGGCACCCAGAAGTGCCTCTCCGCACCGCCCGGCCTCTCGCCGGTGAGCTTCAGCGAACGCGCCGCGGAAGTGATCCGCAACCGCAAGACCAGGGTCCAGAGCTGGTTCCTCGATCTGAACCTGGTGATGGGCTACTGGGGCAGCGGCGCCAAACGCGCCTATCACCACACCGCTCCCATCAACAACCTCTACGGCCTGCATGAAGCGCTGGTGATCCTCAAGGAAGAAGGTCTGGAGAACGCCTGGGCCCGCCACGAGAAGCACCACCAGGCCCTGCGCGCCGGCCTCGAGGCCATGGGCCTGTCCTTCGTGGTCAAGGAGGGCGATCGCCTGCCCCAGCTCAACGCCGTGAGCATTCCCGAAGGCATCGACGATGCCACCGTGCGGACCCGCCTGCTGAAGGAATTCAACCTCGAAATCGGCGCCGGCCTCGGCGCCCTGGCCGGCAAGGTCTGGCGCATCGGCCTCATGGGCCACGCCTGCAATGCCCGCAACGTGCGCTACTGCCTGATGGCGCTGGAAGCCGTCCTCGCCGATCTCGGCGCCGACATCCGGACCGGCGTCGCCCTGCCGGCGGCGGACGGGGTGCTGGGCCCGGCGTGAGGTGGAAATAACGCGGAGGGCGCGGAGACGCAGAGGACGCGGAGGGGTTTGAAGATTTTTGTGCAGGAGCGGCGTTCAGCCGCGATGCGGTGGTAGCTGGGTGCTGGTAGCTGCTGTCTGGGCAATGGTTCTGACTACGCTTTTACCCGCTACCCGGCCCCAGCTACCCGCTACCGTTTTTTCGCGGCTGAGCGCTGTTCCTACATATATGACGCCATCCAAAAAACAAAATCTCCGTGTCCTCTGCGTCTCCGCGCCCTCCGCGTTCCTTCCACCGACCCTGCTATTCCCCCCGTTCCAGATGCTCCGCCAGATACAACCACGTCTCGATCACGCTGTCCGGGTTGAGTGACACGCTGTCGATGCCCTGTTCCATGAGCCAGAAGGCCAGATCCGGATAGTCGGACGGGCCCTGGCCGCAGATGCCGATGTACTTGTTCTGGCGTTTGCAGGCGCGGATGGCCATGCTCATCAGGGATTTCACCGCTTCGTTGCGCTCGTCGAACAGTTCGGCCACCAGGCCCGAGTCGCGATCCAGACCCAGGGTGAGCTGGGTGAGATCGTTGGAGCCGATGGAGAAGCCGTCGAAGTATTTGAGGAAACGGTCGGCCAGCAGGGCATTGGCGGGGATTTCGCACATCATGATGATGCGCAGGCCGTTTTCGCTACGGACCAGGTCGTTTTCCCTGAGCAGGTTGACCACGGTGTGGGCCTCTTCCGGGGTGCGCACGAAGGGAATCATGATGTCCACGTTGTCGAGCCCCATCACTTCCCGCACCTTCCTGAGCGCGAAACACTCCAGCTCGAAGCAGTCCTCGAATTGCCGGGAGACGTAGCGCGAGGCGCCGCGGAAGCCGATCATCGGGTTTTCCTCGTCCGGCTCGTAGGCGGCGCCACCGATCA
>JALVBM010000329.1 GCA_027010665.1 Chromatiales bacterium | reverse complement strand
CTCTCGCGGGCCTGGTTGAGCTCGTAGAGCAGTTCCCGGCGGGCCGGATCCCGGACCATGCTCTGGGCCCAGGTGACGGCCACCAGGCGCTCGCCGCGGGTGACCTCGGCCACGTGGTGGAGGCTGGAGGAGGGATAGACCACGGCGTGGCCGGCGGGCAGTTTTACGGTCTGCTCGCCAAAGGGGGTGCGCACCACCAGTTCGCCACCGTCGTATTCGTCGGGCTCGCTGAGGAATACGGTGGTGGAGACGTCACTGCGGTAACGCCCCTGGGGCGGCCCCATGACCGGATCGTCCACGTGATCGCCGTAGGTCATGCCCGGTGCGTAACGGGCATAGAAGGGGCTGGCCACCTTCAGGGGCAGGACTGCCGACTGGTAGACCGGATGGCGCACCAGGCTGCCCATGACGATGTTGTTGAGGGGCTGGACGAGGCGATCCTCGGGCCCCAGTTCCTCGTTGTGCTTGACCCGTTTGGCGGCCATGCCGGCCGAGAGCCGGCCATCGATGAAGCGGCCCTGGGCCAGCAGTTCGCGGACCTGGTTGATCTGCTCTGGAGAGAGGACCTCGGGAATTTCCAACAACATTGCTCAGGTACTCATTGGTGACGGTTCGCGCTAGAATAGCACAGCCGATTCACCACCCTTGCTGCAAGACTGGAGCCACCCATGATTCTGAACGTCGTCGTCGATGGAAACACCTTTCCCGTGGAAGTGCCGGATCATCTCGTCCACGAGGCGGGTGAGTTCTTCGATCAGATGGATGCCGACATGGACAAGGGCTATCTCGTCGGCCGCGAATGGGTGGACAATCCCACCCTGGAGCATCGGGTGCAGGTGGTTGCCGATCGCATGCTCACCGCCATGGAGACCGAAAACGAGTCCATGCGCGTGATGATGGCCGCCTACATTCTCAATCGCGTGCCGGGCATCAAGGGCGTGCGCGTGGCCACCGACGGCGACATCATGGAATCGGAACTGCTGATGTCGCCGGATCAGTTCTGAGCCGGCGGCGTGCGGTACGACCATGCCTGATGCCTGGCGGATCCGCGCCCCCCACCATCTCGCCATCGATGCCGTCCTCGAACGGCTGAATACCAGCCGCGACGGGCTGGCCCCGGACGAGGCGCAGGCGCGTCTCGCGCAGGTGGGGCCCAATGCCCTGCCGCAACCCGAAGGCGACAGTCTGGCGCGGATCTTCCTGCGCCAGTTCGCCAGCCCGCTCATCTATGTCCTGATGGCCGCGGCCATCCTTTCCCTGACGATTGGGGAATGGTCGGATGCCGGTTTCATCACCGCGGTTCTGCTCATCAATGCCGTCATCGGCACCTTCCAGGAATACTCCGCACAGCGTGCGGCCGAGGCCCTGCAGCGCCTGGTACGGATCCGCTGCCGGGTGCTGCGGGCCGGCGAATCCTACGAGATCGATGCCGAGGCACTGGTCCCGGGCGACATCGTGCTGCTCGAGTCCGGCACCCGCGTGCCGGCCGATCTGCGTCTGCTGGAAGGCCACGATCTGGAAATCGACGAATCGCTGCTCACCGGCGAGTCCCTGGCCGTGGCCAAGCAAGCCGACCTGATCCTGGACGAGGACGTTCCCCTGGCCGAACGGCGCAACATGGCCTTTGCCGGCACGCTGGTCATGCGCGGACGCGGTCATGGCGTGGTGGTTGCCACGGGCCTCGACACGGAGCTGGGACGCATCGCCGCCGATGTGCTCGAACAACCCACCGTGCGCGCGCCCCTGGTGGAGCGCATGGAACGTTTCACCCGCCGGATCGCCGTGCTGGTGGGCATCGCCGCCCTGCTGATGGCTGCCGTGGCCATGCTGCGTGGCATGCCAATGGCGGACGTTTTCATGATGGCCGTGGCCCTGGCGGTCTCGGTCATTCCCGAGGGCCTGCCGGTGGCCCTGACCGTGGCCCTGGCCGTGAGCATGCGGCGCATGGCCCGCCGCCATGTGCTCATTCGCCGGCTGGTGGCGGTGGAATCCCTGGGTTCGTGTACCTTCATCGCCACCGACAAGACCGGCACGCTCACGCTCAACCAGCTCACGGTCAAGCGGCTGGTCGTGCCGGCATCGGCGGCGGAGCCGGAAGTCTGGGAAGTGACCGGCGAAGGACTGGAACCGACCGGCGAGGTGGTCACGCCGCGGGGATTGTCCGATGCGTCCGAACAGGCCCTGTTGCGACGCCTGGCCGAGGCGGCGGTGCTGGCCAACGAGGGCTATCTGGGCCGGCGCAACGGCCAGTGGGTGCATCATGGCGATGCCGTGGACGTGGCCCTGCTGGTGCTGGCCCACAAGCTGGGCGTGAACCGTGACGAGGTGCTGGTTCATCTGCCCGAAGTGGCGACCATCCCCTTCGAATCGGAACGCCGGTTTGCCGCCAGCCTGCATCGGGACGGCCCGGCGTATCGCGTGTACGTCAAGGGCGCGGTGGAGCGGGTTCTGCCGATGTGTTCGCGCATGGCCACGCCGGCCGGGGAGCAGGAACTGGATGCGGAAAACGTCACTGCGGCGGCACTGAAGCTGGCCGGGTCCGGTTACCGCGTCATTGCCCTGGCCGCCGGTGAGGTGGCAATCGCGGACCCGGAAACACTGTCCGATGCCGATTTGCACGCGCTCACGCTGCTGGGGCTGGTGGCCATGATCGATCCCCTGCGCCCCGAGGCGACCCGGGCGGTGGCCCTGTGCCGTCAGGCGGGCATCGAGGTGGCCATGGTGACCGGCGATCATCCGGCCACGGCCCTGGCCATCGCCCGGGAACTGGGCCTGGCCCGGGATCCGGCGCAGGTGGTCACCGGTGCCGATCTGGAGCAGGTCGAGGGCACCGAGGCCCTGGATCGCCTGACCGCGAAGGCGCGGGTCTATGCCCGCATGGAGCCACGGCAGAAGCTGGACATCGTGCAGTCCCTGCAGCGGCAGGGCCATTTCGTGGCCGTCAGCGGCGACGGCGCCAACGACGCGCCGGCACTGCGGGCCGCCCACGTCGGCGTGGCCATGGGCGAGAACGGGACCGACGTGGCGCGGGAGAGTGCCGACATCATCATCACCGACGACAATTTTGCCTCCATCGTCGCCGGCGTGGAGGAGGGCCGCATCGCCTACGGCAACGTGCGCAAGGTGATCTTCCTGCTCGTTTCCACCGGCGCCGCCGAGCTGGTGCTGTTCCTGCTCTCCCTGTTCGCCGGCCTCCCCATCCCGTTGCTGGCAGTGCAACTTCTGTGGCTCAACCTGGTGACCAACGGCATCCAGGACGTGGCCCTGGCCTTCGAGCCGGGCGAGGGGCACGAATTGCGGCAGCCGCCGAGGCCACCGCAGGAGGGGATCTTCAACCGCCTGATGGTGGAGCGGGTGTTGGTCAGCGCTCTGGTCATGGGCGGCGTTGCCTTCTTCATCTACCAGTTTCTGCTGGGTCGGGGCTACTCCCTGGACGAGGCCCGCAACGGCACGCTGCTGCTGATGGTCCTGTTCGAAAACATCCACGTGTTCAATTCCCGCTCCGAGACCGTCTCGGTGTTCCGGCACAGCCTGTTGCGCAACCCGCTGCTGGTCTTCGGCACCCTGGCCGCACAGGGCATTCACATCGGTGCCATGTACACGCCGGGACTGCGCGAGGTGCTGCATCTGCAGCCGGTGTCGACCGAACACTGGTTCGAGTTGCTGGGCCTGGCCATGGTGATATTGGTGGTGATGGAATTGCACAAATGGTCATGGCGTGTTCGATCTGCAAATCGCTGAAACTTTCGGCTTGAAATGATCCGCATGCGCCACAAGGTATCGCTGAACAGCTTTTGACAGATGAATGAGCGGGGGAGCGCAGGGCAATGATTTTGGGCAAGGCATGCAGGATTGTCTGGGGAGTGATGGCGGCCCTGTTCTGGATGGGGCAGGTTGGGGCTGACGAACTGGTAACCGGCACGCAAAGGTATGACCGGTTCGAGCGTGGCGAGCAGGTGCTGTTTGCGAACGATTTTCGTCAATGTCCGGTGGGCGAAATGCCAACGGCATTCGACGATCTGTCGGGCGTTGTCGAATGCGTGAAATATCAGGAGCATATCTGGGTGGCACCGGCAGGCAAGGGGACGGTGCGGCTGGTCAAGAAGATTTCTCTCGGCAAGGATGATTTTTCCGTCGATTTTCACGTCGTGCCGAAGAAATATCATGACGTGAAACTGTTCTTCGACCTGTACGACAGCGATCCGTTGCGCTCCGGCAGTCGTCCTGTAAAGACGCTCGAATTTTCCTTCGAACCCATGGGCTGCAAGCTGTCCCTGAAGGGATACGGGCTGCTGCGCAAGCTGTCCCGTTGCCGGGATCGGAAACTGCACGTGGCCGTTCAGGCGCGACGTCACCAGTTGCGCGTGTTTCTGGATGGTCAGCGTGTCGCCGCCACGCCGTTTTCGCCAGCCCGACCGATTGCGGGGTTTGCCTTCAAGCGCTGGGGGCTGGATCCCAAACCCTATGACGTGCTGCTCTCGGATCTGGTTGTGGCGAAGTATCGCCATGAGGAAGCCCGGCCGACACCGGAAAAGCTCGGCATCCAGGTCAGTCGTAGCGAGCAGGGCCTGCGCCTGACCATTCCCGAAAAGGTTCTGTTTGACTTCAATCAGTTCATTCTCAAGCCCAAGGCCCGGGAAGCCCTGGACGTCATTGGTGAAATCATTCGCCGACAGCCGGTCAAACGCATCATTGTCACCGGTTATACCGACAATGTGGGCAGTGACGCCTACAATCTGAGATTGTCTCTGCAACGGGCCCAGTCGGTGGCGGACTATCTCATGTATTGCGAGAACATCGATCCGAAGAAATTCCGGATACTCGGCAAAGGCAAGGCCAACCCGGTTGCCGACAATCGCACCGAGGCCGGACGGGCCAAAAACCGGCGGGTGGAAATCCGTCTGCTAAAGTAGGTCGAGCTGTTCAATCTGCATTTGTGACACGGGACTGCCGACCCGGTTGAATCCACCCAGGTCGTCGTGATGTTTCCGTGACGATTGTGCACAATCATCAAATCAGGAGAATGATAATGAAAAAAAACGCTGCCCTGTTCGTGATTCTGTACCTGTTGAGCCTTGCCGCCTTGGCGGAGACGGCAACCCTGCCCGACTACAAGGTCCTGTGCGACCGTCTTGCGGAAATACCGGACTGGCAGGCTTCGCAGTGTGAGGGCATGAAGGTCGACAATCCGATGATGGGCGAGTTCGTCACGGCATCACGGACCTATACGCGGGGCAGGCAACGCATTCAGGTCACCATCGTCAGCGGCATTCAGGCCCGGATGATGTGGTCACCCTACGCCGCCGGAACCCAGGTGGAAAATGCCGAGTCCCTGGTCAAAATCACCAAAATGAACGGATATCCGATCGGGATCACCTACGACAAGCGAAACCGTACCGGTGGCATCGTCGTGCAACTGGGCTTTCAGGCGGTCATGGCTGCCGAGTTCGAACAGATGGACTGGCAATCGGCCCTGAAAACCCTGCAGTCGCTCGACTGGAAGGCGATGCAGGCACTTTTTCGTTGAAGGCATTGCGCCGGACGCCGGTCACGCCCTGACAGGTGGTTGCGGTCGGGCACTGCCGCCCGGCCATGTCGTCAGGCCGCTTCGGTCTTGCGCCCCAGCTCCGTCAGCAGGTTCTCGAGCAGGTTGATGCGGCTTTCCGCGTCGGGCAGATCCAGATTGATGCGCAGCTTGTCGTTGCCGTCGAGACGATAGACGTTCGGCTGGCTCTGGATGAGCTGAATCACGCGCAGGGGATCGATGTCGGGCTGTTCCGTGAACAGGATGCGGCCGCCGCTGGCGCCGAGATCGATCTTCTCGATCCCCAGCGGCGTGGCCAGCAGCTTCAGCTCGGTGATCCGGAACAGGGTCTTGAGCGGCTCGGGCAGCAGGCCGAAGCGGTCGATCATCTCCACCTGCAGTTCGTGCAGCTCGGCCTTGTTCCCGGCGGAGGCGATGCGCTTGTAGAGGATCAGCCGTTCGTGCACGTCGGGCAGGTAGTCCTCGGGGATCAGGGCCGGCACGTGCAGGTTGATCTCGGTGGCGTGGTGCAGGGGCTGGTCCAGATCCGGTTCCTTGCCGGCCTTGAGGCTGTTGACCGCCCGTTCCAGCAGTTCCGTGTACAGGGAATAGCCGATCTCCATGATCTGGCCGCTCTGCTCGTCGCCCAGCAGCTCGCCGGCGCCACGGATCTCCAGATCATGGGTGGCGAGGGTGAAGCCGGTGCCCAGGGATTCGATGGACTCGATGGCCTCCAGGCGCTTGCGGGCGTCTTCGGTGAGGGCCTTGCGGTTGGGCACCAGCAGGTAGGCGTAGGCGCGATGGTGGGAGCGGCCCACCCGGCCACGGAGCTGGTAGAGCTGGGCCAGACCGAACTTGTCGGCGCGATCGATGATCAGGGTGTTGGCGGTGGGAATGTCGATGCCGGTCTCGATGATGGTGGTGCACACCAGCAGGTTGAAGCGCTGGTGATAGAAGTCGGACATCACCTGTTCCAGTTCCCGTTCGCGCATCTGGCCGTGGGCGAAGCGCACCGTGGCCTCCGGGACCAGCTCGGCCAGCTTCTGCGCGGTCTTCTCGATGGTCTCCACGTCGTTGTGCAGATAGAAGATCTGCCCGCCGCGGCGGATCTCGCGCAGGCAGGCCTCGCGGATCAGGTTCGGCTTGGGCTCGGTCACGAAGGTCTTGATGGCCACCCGGCGGGCCGGGGGCGTGGCGATGATGGCCAGTTCCCGCAGGCCCGACATGGCCATGTTGAGGGTGCGCGGGATGGGCGTGGCGGTGAGGGTCAGCACGTCCACCTCGGCGCGCAGGGCCTTGAACTTCTCTTTCTGACGGACACCGAAGCGGTGTTCCTCGTCGATGATCACCAGGCCCAGGTTCTTGTATTTCACATCGTCCTGCAGCAGCTTGTGGGTACCGATGACGATGTCCACCTTGCCGGCCTGGAGATCGGCGAGGATGGCATTCTGGGCCTTCTTGCCGCCGAAGCGCGACAGGCCCTCGATGCGCACCGGCCAGTTGGCGAAGCGATCGCGGAAGTTCTGCAGGTGCTGCTGCACCAGCAGGGTGGTGGGTGCGAGCAGGGCCACCTGCCTGCCGGCCTGCACGGCGACGAAGGCGGCGCGCATGGCCACCTCGGTCTTGCCGAAGCCCACGTCGCCGCAGACCAGCATGTCCATGGGCTTGTCGTTCTGCATGGCCTCGAGCACCTTGTCGATGGCCGTCTGCTGATCCGGGGTCTCCTCGAAGGGAAACTCGGCAGCGAAGGCACGGTAGGCCAGCTCGTCCAGCGGATAGCGGAACCCGCTGCGCGCTTCCCGTTTCGCGTAGATGGCCAGCAGCTCGGCGGCCACGTCGCGGACCTTTTCGTTGGCGCGACGCCTGGCCTTTTCCCACTGACCGGAGCCGAGCTTGTGCAGGGGCGCGTGCTCGGGTGCGGCGCCGGTATAGCGGCTGATCAGGTGCAGGGACGCCACCGGCACGTAGAGCTTGTCGCCACCGGCGTATTCCAGGGTCAGGAACTCGGTGGGCGCGCCGCCCACTTCCAGGGTCTGCAGGCCCAGATAGCGGCCCACGCCATGATCCTCGTGGACCACGGGTGCGCCGACGGTCAGCTCCGCCAGGTTGCGGATGATGGCGTCGGTGTCGCGGCCGCTCTTGCGCCGGCGGCGACGCTGCAGGACCTGCTGACCGAAGAGCTGGGGCTCGGCGATGACCGCCAGGGCCGGGTCGGTGAGCAGCAGGCCTTTTTCCAGCGGAGCGACGGTGATCGCCAGCGATGCGTCGCTTTCGAGGAAGGCATGCCAGTCGTCCACCGGCGAAGGATGGATGTCGTGGCCGCGCAGCAGATCCAGCAGGTATTCGCGCCGGCCGGCAGTCTCGGCGGCGAACAGCACCCGGCCGTCGAAGCCGGCCAGAAAGTCTTCCAGCACGGCGACGGGATTCTCGGCCCGCACGTCCAGATGCAGCTCCGGCGGACGGGCCGTGGCGAAGTTGTCGCCGGGGCCTTCCAGTTCGAAGGCCTGGTAGCGGATCCGCGGCCGGGTCTTGAAGGCCGCGAACAGCTCCGGCACCGGCAGGAAGACCTCGGCCGGCGGCAGCAGGGGGCGCTCGATGTCGTGCCGCAACTGCTCGTGACGCTCGCCAATCTCGACCCAGTGGGCCTCGGCCTCGCCTTCCACGCTGTCGGTGGTGACGATGCGGGCCGATGCGGGCAGGTAGTCGAACAGGGTCGCTGTCTGCTCGAAGAACAGCGGCAGATAGTAGTCGATGCCGCCGGGCGCCATGCCGTTGCTCACCTCGCGGTAGAGCACCGAATCCTGGGGATTGCCTTCGAAGCGGGCCCGCCAGTTGCGGCGGAAGCGGGCGATGCCCTCCTCGTTGAGGGGGAACTCGCGGGCCGGCAGCAGCTCGATGTGCTCGACCTTTTCGACGGAGCGCTGGGTTTCCGGATCGAAGGTGCGGATCGACTCGATTTCGTCGTCGAACAGTTCGATGCGGTAGGGAACCCGGCTGCCCATGGGGAACAGATCCAGCAGCGCACCGCGCACCGCGAACTCGCCGTGCTCCATGACCGTGGCAACGCAGCGGTAGCCGCCGCTCTCCAGGCGCCGGCGCATGGTTTCCAGGTTCAGGGTCTCGCCCACCGACAGCAGCAGGCTGTGGGCCTGCAGATAGTCGGGCGGACACAGGCGCTGCATCAGCGTCTGCGCCGGTGCGATCAAAATCCCCCGATGCAGATCCGGCAGGCGGGCCAGGCAGGTCAGCCGTTCGGAGACGATGTCCTGGTGGGGGGAGAAGACGTCGTAGGGCAGGGTTTCCCAGTCGGGGAAGGGCAGCAGGGGCACGTCCTGGCCGGCCAGGAAGAAGCGCAGGGCATATTCGAGCTGCTGGGCCTCCGCCGGCGTGCCCGTGACCACCAGCAAGGGCCCGTCGGCCGCCCGCGCCGCCGAGGCAATGGCCAGCGCCGGTGCGTTGCCATACAGGTGCCCCCAGTCGCGGATTTCACCGGGTTTTTCGGGCAGGCGGGGATGGAGCGGGCTGATGCGGGGCGATTCGGGCATGAAATGGCGTGTTGGTGGCGAAAGAACGCGATTTTAACACCGTTGGGACAGAGGAAGGCGGGCAGGGTTCAATCGGGCTGGCAGCAGAGACGGAAGGGCCGACCTAAATAGCTGTTCCGAAATCCAGGTCAGTTGGGTGGTTCTGTACTAACCATCAGGCACGCCCTCAAGGCAGGTGCGGCGTTTCGTGACACGCCGTGAATACATCCCTGTAGGCTCTACGGCCCGCAGTCGCTTCGGGCATCCTGCCCTCTCGCGACACTTGTGCATCCTGCACGTCGTCCCTGCGGCCGAAGGTCACGAAACGCCGCACCTGCCTTGAGGGTTCCGTGCATGACCCCAAGTGTAGTGGAATTCGGAACAGCTATTTAGACAAAACCTCCGTGCCCTCCGCGTCTCTGCGTCCTCCGCGTTATTTCCACCAGGCCTTGCAAAAAATGATGGCTCACCGAATCTCCTCGATGGCGAACCGCTTTTCCATCACGATCGGCCGGATCAGGGCATAACCCTGTTGCTGCCAGTGGGCCAGTTCGGTGATGGCGGATGGGACCACTTCGATGAAGTCCTGGAAGTCGCCGACCTGGTAGCCGAAATCCTGCGCGGCCAGGCCGCACACACGGAAGCGGACGCCGAGGCTGGCGTAGTAGCGCATGCGATCCACGGCGTTGCGATACTTTTCGTAGTTGTGACGGGCCACGGTAACGATTTCCGTGCCGTGAATGACGACCACCAGATCCATCATCTCCGGCGCGAAGCCGTAGGGTTCTTCCATGAGCGGGTTGATCAGCGAGCGGATCCAGTACAGCGCCGCGTGAATCTTCCGGGGATCGTCGAAGTAGAAATCGAAGACCACGCGCGGTTCTTCGTAGGGCGTGGCGACGAAGCGGGCCTCGTTGGCCTGGCCGGTCAGACCCGGCAACAGAAGCAGCAGGAGAAGACAGGTACGCATGGGACACCTCCGAACGGGTGTCGGGACATGCTTTGAGTATAGCGGATCAGCCGGGGGATGTAGCGTCGGCAGACCCGAAGGGTCTGCCGACGTTGAATCAGAACTTCACATAGACGCCCGCGAAGGGACCCTTGAAGTCGATGTTGGCGTTGGTGCCGGCCACGTCATCGAACTGGAAATGCTGGCTGCGATAGCCGGCCTCGAAACCCACGAAGAAGGCCGTGGTATACGAGACCTTGGCCGTGAAATCGGAGACGGTGGAGCCGGAGTAGGTGACATAGGACATTTCGGCGCTGAGCAGAAGGTCGGGTATCGGAGAAGCGCCGACCATGCCGTAGATCATGGGGATGATTTCGTCGAAGGTATCCGAAGTCGTGCCGCTGGTGCTGCCCGTCACGGTGTAGTCCAGCTTGACCTGCTTGGCATTGAGGCCGAGATCCAGACTGACCACGTTGTCGAGGAGCTCCCAGTAAAGGGTCATGTCGAGCTGGTCGATGCTGGCGTCACTGGTCACGTTCTCACTGACATTGTAGGTCTGGCCATTGATGACGATGGTCCGGGTCAGGGTGCCAGAGCCGCCATGATTCATGCCGGTCTTCATCAGGCGGATGTTGGGCAGGAGCGGAACCGGATGCTCCAGGGTGGCAAAGAAGTAGTTCTGTGTTTCCTGGCCCCAGAACAGATCGTTCTCCAGACTGACGTCGGTCGGGTCGCCGGTCTTGCGGAAGGTGCCGCTGGGCGTTTCCTGCCAGATGCCGGCACCGGCGGCAAAGGAGATGAAATCGGCGGAGGCCATTCCGGGCAGCAGCAGGGCTCCGGTGATCATGGCAGCGCGAAGGATTTTCATTATCGGGTTCCTCGTATCGTTCCGGGTCCATTTCGGCACCACACTATACCGCGGTGTGCCACACGGGGATGGTATCGGCATCACGAAAGGGAAACTTTAACCGAATCAGGGACAAGCGGGCGAAAAATGTTTTCCCGGAAAGGGAACCTTCAGTCCCGTTTCGTCGTCGCGGGGTGGTCCCGGAAACGCCGCAGCAGGTCGCCATAGGCGTCGATGCGCCGGTCGCGCAGGAAGGGCCAGATGCGCCGGACCGTTTCCGATCGGCCGAGATCGATGTTTTCGATCAGGACCATGGGATCGTCCGGCGGCGCCTCGGCGAGGACCTCGCCCTGGGGGCCGGCGATGAAACTGTGGCCCCAGAAGTCGATGCGGTTGCCGTCGGGGGCGGTTTCGGTGCCGATGCGGTTGCAACACAGCAGGGGCAGGCCATTGGCGATGGCATGGCCCCGCTGCACGGTGCGCCAGGCGTCGAGCTGGCGGGCCTTTTCGTCTTCCTCGTCGCGGGGATCCCAGCCGATGGCGGTGGGATAGAGCAGCAGTTCGGCGCCGGCCAGGGCCATCAGCCGGGCCGCCTCCGGGAACCATTGATCCCAGCAGACCAGCACGCCGAGGCGGCCCACGGCGGTGTCCACCGGCTGGAAGCCGAGATCGCCGGGCGTGAAATAGAACTTCTCGTAATAGCCGGGATCGTCCGGGATGTGCATCTTGCGATAGCGGCCGGCCAGGCGGCCGTCGTCGTCGAAGACCACGGCCGTGTTGTGATACAGGCCGGGGGCCCGCTTCTCGAACAGGGAAGCGACGATGACCAGGCCGAGTTCCCGCGCCAGTGCGGCCAGTTCCTCGCTGCGGGGACCGGGGATGGGCTCGGCCAGATCGAACCGTTGCGGATCCTCGATCTGGCAGAAATAGGGCGTGTCGTGCAGTTCCTGCAGCAGCGCGAGCCGGGCGCCGGAACGGGCGGCTTCCCGCAGTCCCCCCTCGATGGTTTCGCGGTTGGTCCGGCGATCCGCATCGCAGGGATGCTGCACCAGGGCGACGGTCAGGGTTTTCGTGGTCATGGGCGGCGGATCGGCATGGTTCGGGCTTGCAGTATACTGTCGTCTCCCGAAACGCGAAAAGGAAAACCCCGTGCGCCCACTTGCCCTGTTGATGCCCCTGGTTTTGCTCGGCCTGTTCGCCTGTGCCGCGCAGGAACAGCAACGCCATTTCGACGAGACAGCCTTTGCCTTCGAGCGGGCCCTGCGCTGGCAGACGCTGGACGATGCGGCGGCCTTCCAGAAGACGCCCCAGTCCATCTCGCCCGAGCAACGGGCCCGGATGAAGCATATCAGGCTCACCGGTTACGACGTCATCCGCTCGACGGCCCTGAGCCCGGACAGGGTGCGTCAGGTCGTGGAAATCCGCTACTACAACGAAAACCGCGCCATCGAACGCAGCAAGACCGTCGAGCTGGAATGGGAATATGATCCGAAGAAGGAGCGCTGGGTGCTGTTGTCGCCCTTGCCGGAGTTTCGGGATTGAGAGATTTTTTCCCGGCTACCGAATAATCGCGGCGAGGGCGCCGCTCCTACACGCCCCGCCGCGGTCTATCGCGGCTGTGCGCCGCTCCTGCATGAATCGCAAACAATCATTCGCGTCAAATTCGCGTGTATTCGCGGTTTCCCTTGTCAGGGCAGGGTTCCTTCCGGCAACTGCATGGTGATGCAGTGCAGGCTGCCGTTCTGGCGGATCAGGGGGCGGCAGTCGATGCCGATGATTTCACGATCGGGAAAGGCGCCGGAGAGGATGGTCATGGCCAGGGCGTCATTGGCGTCGGCGTAGAGGGGAACCAGCACGGCTTCGTTGATGATCAGGAAGTTGGCATAGCTGGCCGGCAGGCGGCGGCCGGCCGGGTCGTGGACGGGGGCGGGGATGGGCAGTTCCAGCACCCGGTAGGGTTGGTCATGGACGTCGCGCAGGGCCGCGACTTCGTCGCGCAGGGCGGCCAGTTCCCGGTAGTGGCGGTCGTTGGGATCGTCGCAGACGGTGACGGCGATGGTGCCGGGATCGCAAAAGCGGGCCAGCATGTCCACGTGGCCGTCGGTGTCGTCGCCGTCGAGCCAGCCGTGGGTGAGCCAGTGGATGCGTTCGATGCCGAGCAGCGACTGCAGGCGCGCGGTCATGCCGGCCTGGTCGATGCCGGGGTTGCGGCGCGGATCCAGCAGGCAGCCGAGCGTGGTGAGCAGGGTGCCGAGGCCGTCGGTGTCGATGGCGCCGCCTTCGAGGACCAGATCGACGGACTCCAGCGGTACGTCGCCGAAATGATCCGCCGCGTGCAGGGTGCGGACGATGGCGTCGTCCAGATCGTGGGGATGCTTGCCGCCCCAGCCGTTGAAACGGAAATCGACGAGCCGGGGTTCGCCGTTCTCCAGGACCGTGATCGGGCCAAGGTCCCGGGCCCAGGTGTCGTTGGAGGGCGCGAGGGCGTAGCGGATCTGCCGCTGGGAGATGTCCGCCGCCTTGAGCTGGCGGGAGACGTGCACCTGATGGGGGCCGTCCCGGCAGACCACCAGCAGGCGTTCGCGCGGGGTGATGGCCCGGGCCAGTTCGAGATAGACGTTCTCGACGGCCGCCAGATCGTCGGCCCAGTCGGTGCCCGCGTGGGGCCACACGACCATCACGCCATCCTGCGGCGCCCATTCGGCCGGCAGGCGGCGGGTGGCGGGATCAGTCACCGCCGGCCGGGGCGGGTTCGGCGGCGGGGGGCTCCGGGGTGGTTTCGGGTGTGGCTTCTTCGCTGCCGGCTTCCGGCGCGGCAGCGGGTTTTGGCATGCCGACGTTGGGGACGGCGTTGATGACGTATTCGTACTCGAAATAGACAGTGAAATCGTCGTACACCCAGCGGGTGATGGGCGGATCCCCGACCGAGGGCAGGCGTTCGCGGGGCGGTCCGAACCGGGCTTCCACCTGATCCATGGTCATCCCCCGCCCGGGCAGGGTGACGCTGTAGCCCGCGGCGGGTGCGGCTGCAGGCGCGGCAGGCGCTTCGGTTGTCGCCGGCTGTTCGGGCGCCGGAATGGCAAGGGTGTCGGCCAGCAATGGGGCCGAGAGGGCGAAAAACAGCAGGCCGATGGACGGCAACAGGCGGGGCATCGCGGGCTCCTTGGTATGATTGTTCATGGGCTCCTCGAATTAAATATACTCTATCAATGACTTGCCGGCAAAACCTGAGAATGTTCCGAAATTCCGCTC
>JALVBM010000328.1 GCA_027010665.1 Chromatiales bacterium | reverse complement strand
GGGGTCGAGGTATATGCCTGGCGGGCGTCGGTGAGTCCCGAGGCGATCGTGCTGGACACGCGCCTGCCGGTGGAGATTCCCTGAACGGGCCGTTCGGCCATTTCTCCGGAATCGCACCGATCCGAGGTCTTTTGTGGTTTAATCCCGCCCCATGTTTCGTCCCCTGGAAATCGCCATCGGCCTGCGCTACACCCGCGCCAAGCGCCGCAACCACTTCATCTCCTTCATCTCCCTGACCTCCATGCTCGGCATCGCCCTGGGCGTGACGGCGCTGATCACGGTGATGTCGGTCATGAACGGCTTTGAGAAGGAGGTCCGCGGCCGCATTCTCGACATGGTTTCGCACCTCACCGTGACTGGCTTCGACGGCCGCCTGCGCGACTGGTCCGATGTGAGCATGCAACTGCGGGAAAACCCCCAGGTGGTCGGCACGGCGCCCTATGTGGAGGCCCAGGGCATGCTGATCCATGGCCGCAAGGTCAACGGCACCCTGATCCGCGGCATCGATCCGGCCCAGGAGCCGGCGGTCTCCAACGTGGGCCGGAAGATGGTGGAGGGGACGCTGGACGTGCTGGAGCCCGGGCGGTTCCGTATCGTGCTCGGCCGGGATCTGGCCCGCATTCTCGGCGTGGAGGTGGGTGACAAGGTCACGCTGGTCACGCCCAGCGCCAATGTCACCCCGGCGGGAGTCATGCCCCGGCTCAAGCAGTTCACGGTGGCCGGGATCTTCTACGTGGGCATGTTCGAATACGACAGCTCCCTGGCGCTCATTCATCTCAACGACGCCCAGCGCCTGTTCCGCCTTGGCGATGCGGTGACCGGCGTGCGGGCGCGGCTGAAGGATCTGTTCATGGCGCCGCAGGTGCGTTACGAGCTGCAGCAGGGCGGCCTGATGGACTACTGGGTGCGCGACTGGAGTTCCTACCACGCCAACTGGTTCCGGGCGGTGAAGATCGAGAAACGCATGATCTTCCTGCTCCTGCTGCTGATCGTGGCCGTGGCCGCCTTCAACATCGTCTCCACCCTGGTGATGCTGGTCACGGACAAGCAGAGCGACATCGCCATCCTGCGCACGCTGGGCGCCAGTCCCCGCAGCATCATGGGGATCTTCATGGTCCAGGGCACGCTCATCGGCGTCATCGGTACCCTGCTGGGCATCGTCGGCGGCGTGAGCCTGGCGCTCAATCTGGATACGGTAGTGCCCTTCGTCGAGCGACTGTTCGGCTTCCACATTCTCGATCCCGGCATCTACTACATCAGCGAGTTGCCCTCGGATCTGCACTGGGACGATGTCTGGACCATCGTCGGCGTGGCCTTTGCCCTCGGCCTGCTGTCCACGCTCTATCCGGCCTGGCGGGCCAGCCGGCTGCAACCGGCGGAGGCGCTGCGCTATGAGTGAGGTCGTGATTCGCTGCCAGGGACTGGCCAAGACCTTCCTGCAGGGGCCGGAACCGGTGGAAGTGCTGCGGGGCATCGATCTGGCCATCGCGGCCGGCGAGCAGGTGGCCATCGTCGGCGCCTCGGGTTCCGGCAAGAGCACCCTGCTGCACCTGCTCGGCGGACTGGACGTGCCCACCGCCGGGGAGGTGGAAATCGGTGGCCAGTCCATGTCGGCGCTGGACGAGGCGGGACGGGGCCGGTTGCGCAACCGGCTGCTGGGCTTCGTCTACCAGTTCCACCACCTGCTGCCGGAGTTCACGGCCCTCGAGAACGTGGCCATGCCGCTGCTGATCCGTGGCGAGCCCGTGAACCGGGCTTTCGAGCAGGCCGGGGAGGTGCTGGCGCGGGTCGGCATCGGCCACCGCGTGCGGCACAAGCCGGGGGAGCTTTCCGGCGGCGAACGCCAGCGTGCCGCCGTGGCCCGGGCCCTGGTGACCCGCCCTGCCTGCGTACTGGCGGACGAGCCGACCGGCAATCTCGACAGCCACACCGCGGCCCAGGTCTATGAACTGATGCTGGAGCTGAACCGGGAATACGCCACCTCCCTGGTGGTGGTGACCCACGATCCGCGCATTGCCCGACGCATGGATCGGGTTCTGAAGATGCAGGATGGCGTGTTGGAAGAAGTCAGGGATATCAGCAGTTTGCAGTAACTACTTCACGCGGTCTTCAGAAACCGCTTTAACTCGGGCGGCCTCCCTTTCGGCGCGTTTGCGCCGGCGTTCCTTCAGATGGGCCACCACGTGCAGCCGCCACAGCAGGCGGGTGAGGCCGTAGCCCAGCGCGGCCGCCGAACTGCCGACCACCGCACAGCCCAGCAGCAGCGGCTGCCAGATCAGCTCGAGTTCGTGCTCAATCCACGACCAGGTCAGCTCGAACGCCACCACCTGCATCGGCTCGCCGAGGATCCAGGTGCCCACCTTGTAGCAGAAGTAGAACATGGGCGGGATGGTGACGGGATTGGTGATCCAGACCAGTCCCACCGAGATGGGCAGGTTCACCCGGAAGACGATGGCGGCGGCCGCCGCCAGCAGCATCTGGACGGGCAGCGGCACGAAGGCGCAGAACAGCCCCACCGCCATGGCGCCGGAGACCGAGCGGCGGTTCAGGTGCAGCAGGTTGGGATCGTGCAGCAGCGTCCCGAACAGACGGTTGAGCAGGCGATGGTTGCGGATCCGCTCGTGATCCGGCATATAGCGTCTGAAGAATTTACGGGACATGGGTTGGAATGGAGGCCGGCCTTCGCGGCGCCATTATCGCCGATTTGTCAGGGAACGGACAGTGAACGTGTGGTTACAACGCGGCCTGGCCTTCGCCATGGGCTGCCTTCTGCTGCAGGCCCTGCCGGTCCTGCCGCCTCTGGCGCTGCTGGCGCTCTCGCCGCTGTTGCTTCCGGTGCTGCGTCTGCCCGCTCCCTGGCGCACGCTGTTCCTCTTCCTGCCTGCGGGCTTCCTGTGGGCCCTGATCCAGGCGCATCTGCTGCTGGATGCGCAGTTGCCCGCATCGCTCGAACGCCAGGATCTCTGGCTCGAAGGGCGCATTGCCTCCCTGCCGGCCCGCGACGCGCGGCGCGTGCGTTTCGAATTCGAGGTATTTGCCGCCCGGCTCGCGGCCACGGAGGAGGTGATTCCGATGGTGCCCCGGGTGCGCCTGAGCTGGTACGGCCGCCATGGCGAACCCGTGCCCGGCGAGCGCTGGCGCCTGAAGGTGCGGCTCAAGCGGCCCCACGGTTTTCGCAACCCCGGCGGCTTCGACTATGAAGGCTGGCTGTTTCGTCACGGCATCCGGGCGACCGGTTACGTGCGCGCCGCGCCGGGCAACCGGCGATTGTCGGAAGCCGAGGGCGAATGGGTCCAGCGTTTGCGCTACCGGATCCGCGAACGCCTGCTGGCGGTGTTGCCGGAACGGCCCGAGGCCGCGCTGTTGCTGGCCCTGGTGATCGGCGATCGCAGCGCCATGGACGACGAGCAATGGGCGGTCTTGCGGGCCACCGGCACCAATCACCTGATGGCCATCTCCGGCCTGCACGTGGGCCTGCTGGCGGCACTGGGCTTCGTGCTGGGCCGTTTCCTCTGGCGCTTCTCGGGGCAGGGACTGCTGTGGCTGCCCGCACCGCGGGCCGGCGCCCTGCTGGGGTTGTTGCTGGCCATCGGCTATGCCGCGCTGGCGGGATTCTCCGTGCCCACCCGGCGGGCCCTGATCATGACGGCCATGGTGATGCTGGCACTGTGGCGCTATCGGCGCATTCGCGGCGGTCAGACGCTGGGCGTCGCGCTGCTGGCCGTGCTTCTGCTCGATCCCCTGGCGGTGCTCGACGCCGGTTTCTGGCTCTCCTTCGCCGCGGTGGCCTTCATCTTCTACGGCCTCTCCGGCCGGGCGGGAGCGGTGGGGCGGATCCGCCAGGCATTGCGGGTGCAGTGGTGGATTTCCCTGGGGCTGTTGCCCCTGCTGCTGTTCCTGTTTCGGCAGGCTTCGCTGATCTCGCCCCTGGCCAACCTGGTGGCGGTGCCGGTGGTGGGAACCCTGGTGGTGCCGCTGGCCCTGGGCGGCACGGTGCTGGCCCTGATGTGGCCGGCGGGCAGTGCGGTCCTGCTGGGGCTGGCGGGCGAGATCATGGGCCTGGTGATGCGCGGTCTGGCGTGGATGGCGAACTGGCCCGGCGTGCAATGGAGCGGGTCGCAGACCGGGCCGATCGTCGCCGCCCTGGCGCTGACGGGCATGCTGATCCTGCTCATGCCCCGGGGTCTGCCGGGGCGGCTGGCCGGTGTGGTGCTGATCCTGCCGCTGCTGTTCCCGTTCGTGGACCGGCCGCCGGCGGGGCAGGCGGATTTCACGCTGCTCGACGTGGGCCAGGGGCTCGCGGCGGTGGTTCGCACCCGTCATCACGTGCTGCTCTACGATACGGGGCCCCGTTTCGGGGACCGTTTCGAGGCCGGCGGCGCCGTGGTGGTGCCGTTTCTGCAGGCAGTGGGCCGCGATCGGATCGATCGCCTGGTAATCAGCCATGCCGACAGCGACCATCGCGGCGGCGCCGAGGCGGTCCTGACCGGCCTGCCGGTGGCGGATTTCCTCGCCAGCCGGCCGCTGGAACTGGCCGGGCGGCGTTCCCGTCCCTGCCGGGCGGGGGAGCGCTGGGAATGGGACGGCGTGGCGTTTGCCTTCCTGCATCCGGCTGCCGGCGATCCGGGGCGCAACGATGCGTCCTGTGTATTGCGGATCCAGGCCGGGGAGCAGGTCCTGCTGCTCACCGGCGACATCGAACGGGCAGCCGAGCGCCGGCTGGTGCGGCGGTTCGGCGAAGGCCTGCGGGCCGACGTGCTGATCGTGCCTCATCATGGCAGCAAGAGTTCGTCCACGGCGGCCTTCCTCGATGCGGTGCGCCCACGCTGGGCGCTGTTTCCGCTCGGCTACCGCAACCGCTTCCGCTTTCCCGCCGGGGAAGTTCTCGAACGCTACCGCCGACGGGAAATCCGTACCCTGTTCACCGCCCGCGACGGGGCCATCGGACTGCGGCTCGGATCATCGCCGCTGGAACCGGTTGGCTGGCGCCATGCCCGGCGCCACTACTGGCATGATCACGGCGACTGAGCGCGGGATCCCGGCCCTTCCTGCGGCTCCCCGTCTCTGCTAAAGTTGCGGCACTGCAAAACACCCCTCACGTCCCATCAACCGCAAGGAACAATCACGTCGTGTTCGAGATGGTTCAAGCGGGCGGCTGGCTCATGCTGCCCATTCTGCTGTGTTCGGTCATCGCCCTGGCCATCGTCGGTGAACGGTTCTGGTCCCTGCAGGAAAAGCGCATCACACCGCCCAATCTGGTGGCCCAGGTCTGGCAGTGGCACAAGTCCGGCAGTCTCGACGACGAACACATCCAGGCCCTGGCCAAGAGCTCGCCCCTGGGGCGCATCCTCGCCGCGGGGCTCATCAACCGTCATCACCCCCGGGAGATCATGAAGGAGAGCATCGAGGACGTGGGCCGGCAGGTGGTGCACGAGCTGGATCGCTATCTCAACACCCTGGGTACCATTGCCGCCGTAACCCCGCTGCTGGGGCTGCTCGGCACCGTCATCGGCATGATCAAGGTCTTCGCCGCCATCACCGCCCACGGGGTGGGCAATCCCGGCGTGCTCGCCGGCGGCATCTCCGAGGCCCTGATCACCACGGCGGCAGGCCTGTCCGTGGCCATTCCCAGCCTCATCTTCTATCGCTACTTCCGCGGCAAGGTGAACGCGCTGGTGCTGAAGATGGAGGAAGAGGCCCTGAAGATGCTCGACGTGATGCACGGCGATCGGGAAGCCCGGGAGCCCTGAGCCATGCAGTTGCGCGACAACCGCCGGGACGAGGAGCCGGAGGTCAATCTCACGCCACTCATCGACGTGGTGTTCCTGCTGCTGATCTTCTTCATGGTCTCCACCACCTTCGACAAGGAGGCGGAGCTGAACATCGAACTGCCGGAGGCCTCGGGCAAGGTCACCGAGAGCCGGCAGTTCAAGGTGGAGATCAGCATCGACGCCCAGGGCCACTATTTCATCAACAACCGCCGGGTGCGTGACGAGAAGCTGGCCACGCTCAAGCGCGCCCTGCAGGACACGGTCGCCGGCCACGAGCAGCCGAAGCTCATCATCAGCGCCGATCGCAAGACGCCCCACGAAGCGGTGATCCGGGCCATGGACGCCGCCCGCCAGCTGGGGCTCACCCATCTGACCTTCGCCACCCGGCAGGCCGCCAATCAGGACTGACGCCATGTCCCGCCCGGCAGCGCAATCCGACGGGGTGGCCATCTACCGCCGTCTGCTGCGCTACATCCGTCCCTACATGCCGATGTTCCTGCTGGCGGTGCTGGGGATGATCATCTTCTCCGCCACGGAAGCGGCCTTCGCGCGCATCATCCAGCCGCTGCTCGACGACGGCTTCGTGGAACGGGATCCGAAGGCCCTTACCTGGATTCCGATCTTCATCATCGTCATCTTTGCCATTCGCATCTTCAGCAACTTTCTCTCCGGTTACGGCATGGCCTACGTGGCCCGTTCGGTGATTCGGGATCTGCGTGGTCAGATGTTCGAACAGCTCATGCGCCTGCCGGTGAGCTACTACGACACCACGTCCTCGGGCAGCCTGCTGTCGAAGATGGTCTACGACGTGGAGCAGCTCGCCGAGGCGGCTTCCTCGGTGATCACCATCATCATCCGCGACAGCCTGACCATCCTGGCGCTGCTGGGCCTGCTCGTGTACTACAGTCCGGAACTGACGCTGATCCTGCTGGCCAGCGCGCCCCTGCTGGTGGCGCTGGTGGTGTACGTGAGCAAGCGGTTCCGCAAGCTGAGCCGGCGCATCCAGGATTCCATGGGTGACGTGTCGAGCGTGTCGGAGGAGGTCATCGGCGCCCACCGGGAGATCCGGGTCTTCGGCGGCCAGGCCTACGAGGCCCGGCGCTTCGACGACATCAACCGCCACAACCGGCGGCAGTTCCTCAAGCTGGCCATCACCAATGCCCTGAGTTCGCCGGTGATCCAGTTCATCGTGGCGGTGGCCTTCGCGCTCATGATCTACGCCGCCTTCCGGCTGGATCTGAAAGTGGGCGAGTTCGGCTCCTATCTCACGGCGATGCTGCTGCTCATGCAGCACGCCAAGCGGCTGACCACCGTCAACATGGCCCTGCAGCGGGGCATCGCCGCCGCGCAGAGCGTATTCGCGTTTCTGGATCGCGACGCGGAACGGGATACCGGCAGCCTCGAATTGCCCACGGTACGCGGCGCCATCCGCTACGAACACGTCAGCTTCCGCTACCATCCCGATGCCGAGCCGGTGCTCCAGGACATCGATCTCGATATCGCGCCGGGGGAGACCGTGGCCCTGGTCGGGCGTTCCGGTGCCGGCAAGACCACGCTGGTGAACCTGCTGCCCCGTTTCTACGAGGCCAGCGAGGGCATCATCCGGCTCGACGGGCACGACATCCGCGACTTTCGCCTCGCCAACCTGCGCGATCACATGGCGCTGGTGAGCCAGCACGTGACCCTGTTCAACGACACCATCGCCCACAACATCGCCTACGGGGCGCTGGAGACGGCCGGACACGACGACCTGGTGCGGGCGGCGAAGGCCGCTCATGCCCTGGAATTCATCGAGCAGTTGCCGCAGGGTTTCGATACCGTGGTGGGCGAGAACGGCGTGCTGCTCTCCGGCGGCCAGCGCCAGCGCCTGGCCATCGCCCGGGCCATTCTCAAGGACGCGCCCATCCTGATCCTCGACGAGGCCACCTCCGCCCTGGATACCGAATCGGAACGCTACATCCAGGCGGCGTTGGAGGAACTCATGGCCGGCCGCACCACGCTGGTCATCGCCCATCGCCTGTCCACCATCGAGCGGGCCGATCGCATCGTCGTCCTGAGCCAGGGCCGCATCGTCGAAAGCGGCCGGCACGACGAGCTGCTGGCCCGGGACGGACACTACGCGGCCCTGCACCGGCTGCAGTTCAGCGAGGCCGGAGCGTGATCGAATCCCGGCTGCAGCAGATCTGGTATTCGCGCAGCGGCCTCAGTCAGGTGCTGCGCCCCCTGTCCTGGCTGTTCTGCGCGCTGGTGACCCTCCGGCGAACGCTCTACCGCCTGCGACTGCTGCCCTCGCGGCGCCTGCCGGTGCCGGTGATCGTGGTTGGCAATCTGACCGTGGGCGGCACCGGCAAGACGCCGCTGGTCATCGCCATCGTTCGCCTGCTGCGCGAGCATGGCTGGCGGCCGGGCATCGTCAGCCGCGGTTACGGCGGCAAGGCGCGGAGCTGGCCGCAACAGGTGCGGCCCGACGGCGATCCGGTGATGGTGGGCGACGAGCCGATCCTGATCGCCCGGCATACCGGCTGTCCCATGGCCGTGGGGCCCGACCGGGTGGCGGCAGGCGAGGCGCTGCTGCAGCATCACGACTGCGATATCATCGTCTGTGACGATGGCCTGCAGCACTACGCCCTGCGGCGCGATCTGGAAGTGCTGGTGATCGACGGCCTGCGCCGTTTCGGCAACGGTTTCTGCCTGCCCGCCGGCCCGTTGCGCGAACCGGTGAGCCGGCAGAACACGGTCGATTTCGTCGTCACCAACGGTCCCGCTTCCCGGGTGGACGAACTGCCCATGCGCTATGAAGGGGAGGAACTGGTGAATCTCAAGGATCCGGATCGGCGCGCATCGCTGCGTGACTGGCAGGGGCGGGCGGTGCATGCGGTGGCCGGCGTCGGTAATCCGGCCCGCTTCTTCGAGCGGCTCGAGCACGCCGGTCTCGAGGTGGAACGGCATCCCTTCGCCGATCACCACGACTACCGGGCGCAGGAGCTGGATTTCGGCGATGATCGGCCCGTGGTCATGACCGAGAAGGATGCCGTCAAGTGTGCCCGTTTCGCCCGGGAGGATTTCTGGTATCTGCCCGTCGAGGCGCGCCTGCCCGACGGATTCGCCCTGCAACTCGTCAACCGTCTCGAGGCCCGACATGGACAAAAACCTGCTTGATATTCTTGCCTGCCCCGTTTGCAAGGGACCGCTGATCTACGACCAGGAGAAACAGGAGCTGATCTGCAAGGCCGATCGCCTGGCCTACCCGATCCGCGACGACATTCCGGTGATGCTCGAGGACGAGGCCCGCCAGCTCGCGGCCGACGAGGTCTCCTGAATGGGGTTTCGGGTCGTCATCCCGGCCCGGCACGCGGCCAGCCGCCTGCCGGGCAAGCCGTTGCTGCCCCTGGCCGGGCGGCCGATGATTGCCCATGTGCACGACTGCGCCCGGCAGAGCGGGGCGCAAACGGTCATCGTGGCGACCGACGATGCCCGCATCGAGAAGGCGGCGGCCGCCTTTGGCGCCGAGGTGCGCATGACCGCCGATACCCATCGTTCGGGGACCGATCGCCTGGCGGAAGTGGTGGCCATGGAGAACTGGCCCGACGATGCCATCGTGGTCAACCTGCAGGGCGACGAGCCGCTGATGCCGGCCGCCTGCATCCGTCAGGTGGCCGAGACGCTGGCGGCGCGGCCGGAGGCCGACATGGCCACCCTGTGCACGCCCATTCGCTCACCGCAGGAACTGTTCGATCCGCACGTGGTGAAGGTGGTGCGTGACGCGCAGGAAAACGCTCTCTACTTCAGCCGCGCGCCGATCCCCTGGCATCGTGACGAGTTTGCCGGCGATCCCGATACCCTGCCGGCCGACACGCCCTTCCTGCGGCACATCGGTCTGTACGCCTACCGGGCCGGCTATCTGCGCGAGTTCGTGGCCGCGGCGCCCTCGCCACTGGAGCTGGCCGAATCCCTGGAGCAGCTCCGGGTGCTCTGGCACGGCGGCCGCATCGCGGTGCCCGTGGCCGTCGAAACGCCGGGGCCGGGCGTGGACACGCCGGACGATCTGGCCCGCGTCGAGCACATCATTCTGAAGCGGACAGCATCGGAAGCGGGTTCCTGATCCACCTCATTCCACCAGATCCAGCGCCAGAAAATCCGTGGACAGTTCGGTGTGCTCCTCGTTGAGCACGGGAATGGTGTAGGTGACGGGCGAGCGGCGGGTGGCCTCGCCATGCTGGTTGGGCTGGATGGTGGGGGACTCCCCGATACTCTGCAGCACCAGCGAGGGACCGTCCTCCAGGACCTCGATGACGCGGCACAGGCTGCCCTGATGAATCATGCGCAGGCCAATCAGGCCGCGCAGTTGCTCCAGGGTGATGATGATTTCATCGGACATGGTCGGGCCGTGACGGAGGGTGTGACGGCCATTTGACCTCAAGCGGCGAAATCGCGCAAGCGGACCGGAATGCGTTTTGCGCCCCAGTTGCCGGGCCTGGACTCGAAGACCCCGGCGCAGGGCGTTCCGCACTGGTTGCAGTTGCCGTGCTCGTCCAGATTCCAGGCGGTGAGCACGTACCAGTCACGGCCGATCAGCTTCTGGCCACAGGAATGACACCAGGTGCTCTGGCCTTCCTCGTCGTGCACGTTGCCGGTGTAGGCGTAGCGGATGCCGTTGTCCATGGCGATCTTGCGTGCCCGGATCAGGGTTTCCATGGGCGTTGGCGGCACGTCCATCATCTTGTAGTCGGGATGGAAGGCGGTGAAATGGTGGGGAATGTCCGGCCCCAGTTCCTTGACCACCCATTTGGTCATCTCGTCGATTTCCTGATCCGAATCGTTCCAGCCCGGGATCAGCAGGGTGGTGATCTCGAACCAGACGTCGGTCTCGTGCTTGAGATAGACCAGGGTGTCGAGTACCGGCTGCAGATGACCGCCGGTCAGCTTGTAGTAGAACTTCTCCGTGAAACCCTTCAGATCCACGTTGGCCGCATCCATGTGGGCATAGAACTCCTTGCGCGGCTCGGGGCTCACGTAGCCGGCCGTCACCGCCACCGACTTGATGTCCTTCTCGTGGCAGACGTCGGCCACGTCGATGGCATATTCGTGGAAGATCACCGGATCGTTGTAGGTGTAGGCTACGCTGCGGCAGCCCAGCTCCGAGGCGGCGCGGGCGATGGTCTCTGGAAAGGCCTCGTCGGCCAGGGTGTCCACCTCGCGGGACTTGCTGATGTCCCAGTTTTGACAATATTTACAGGCCAGGTTGCAGCCGGCGGTGCCGAACGACAGCACCGGCGTGCCCGGCAGAAAGTGGTTGAGGGGTTTCTTCTCGATGGGATCGATGGCAAAGCCGCTGGAGCGGCCGTAGGAGTTGAGCACGATCTGATCGTGACGGTTCTCGCGCACGAAGCACAGCCCGCGCTGGCCTTCGTGCAGCTTGCATTCGCGGGGACACAAATCGCACTGGATGCGGCCGTCGTCGAGCTTGTGCCAGTACTTGGTGGCCACGACATGCGGATCGTTATCGATGATTTGGCGCTTGGGTCGGGACATGGCGGTCTACCGGGCAGGTGGTTGGGACTAACCGGTAGATGGGGGCGGAGGGGGCTGGATACAACCCCGGACGAAAGGAACTAGGTACTAGGAACTGGGAACTAGAAACGGCGTTGGAGCCCGACTCCGACGGAATCTGTAGGAGCGGCGCACAGCCGCGACCTCAACCAGCAATCCCTTACGACGACATCCTGGGAATATTTTTCCCGAAGCCACCACACCAAACGCTTTTCCCAGTTCCTAGTCCCAAGTTCCTAGTTCCTGACGATTTCATCCTTCCTTGACCAGCGGCTCGACGGTCGCGGTCTGGCGGGTCTTCTTGTAGACGTGTTCGTAGCAATAGTTGGTGGCTTCCACGAAGCCGTCCACGCTGCCGCAGTCGAAGCGGCGGCCCTTGAAGCGGTAGGCCATGACGCAGCCGGTCTGGGCCTGGCGCAGGAGGGCGTCGGTGAGCTGAATTTCGCCGCCCTTGCCGACGGGCGTCTCGCGCAGCAGTTCGAAGATGTCCGGCGTGAGGATATAGCGGCCGATGATGGCCAGGTTGCTGGGCGCGTCGCCCGGGGCCGGCTTCTCCACCATGCTTTCCACCCGGTAGATGTCGTCGCGCACTTCCTCGCCCTGGATGATGCCGTACTTGTCGGTTTCGCTGGCCGGCACTTCCTCGATGGCGACGATGGAACAGCGGAACTGCTTGTAGAGCTGGACCATCTGGGCCAGCACGCCGTCTCCGTCCTCGGTGATGCACAGGTCGTCGGCCAGCACCACGCCGAAGGGCTGATCACCGATCAGGGTCTCGCCGGTGAGAATGGCATGGCCCAGCCCCAGCATCTGCTTCTGGCGGGTGTAGGTGAAGGTGCAGTTCTGGATCAGGTGCCGGATGTCGGTCAGGCGATCTTCCTTGTCGGTGCCGGCGATCTGCGCCTCGAGTTCGTAACTGATGTCGAAGTGATCGGGAATGGCCCGCTTGCCGCGCCCGGTGACGAAGGCCATGTCGGTCATGCCGGCCTGAAAGGCCTCTTCCACGCCATACTGCACCAGTGGCTTGTTGACCACGGGCATCATTTCCTTGGGCATGGACTTGGTGGCCGGGAGAAAACGGGTGCCGTAACCGGCGACGGGGAAGAGGCATTTGCGGATCATGGACGCGGTTCCTTGATTCGGGGTTCATCCTGAAGCATAGCAGTTGCGGGCAGTGTGCCAACAATCCCTGGCCCCGACAATATGACGAAGGCATAATGCGCATTCCATTGATTGCCAAACCCGAAGGTGTTCGTTCGATGAAAACCGAGAAGATTTCCGTGCTCTTCGTCTGCATGGGCAACATCTGCCGTTCGCCCATGGCCGAAGGGGTGTTCCGGCAGCAGGTGGAGGCGGCCGGCCTGGCGGAGCGCATCCATATCGACTCGGCGGGTACCCATGCCTATCACGTCGGCGAGCCACCCGATCCCCGGGCACAGGAGACGGCGGCACGTCGGGACATCGACCTGTCCACGCAGCGGGCCCG
>JALVBM010000327.1 GCA_027010665.1 Chromatiales bacterium | reverse complement strand
CGTCACTGCTGGAACTGCTGGAAAAACTGGATTTCGATGCCGAACAGGATCGGCTCTGGCTGGTCGGCGATCTGGTCAGCCGGGGACCGGATTCGCTCGAGACGCTGCGCTTCGTGCGCGACCTCGGTGATCGCGCCGTCACCGTGCTGGGCAATCACGATCTGCACCTGCTGGCCATCCATGCCGGCGTGCGCGAGACCCGCGACAAGGGCCTGCAGGCGGTTATGGCCGCCCGGGACCGGGACGAACTCATGGACTGGCTGCGCACCCGTCCCCTGTTGCATCACGACCCGGAACTGGATACCACCCTGGTCCATGCCGGCATCTACCCCGCCTGGACCCTGGGCTCCGCCATGATTCATGCCGGCGAACTGCATCGCATGCTCGCCGGCGAGCACTGGCGCGAGTTCCTCGGTCACATGTACGGCAACCGGCCGGATCGCTGGGACGACACCCTCCAGGGCTGGGATCGCCTGCGCTTCATCTGCAACAGCTTCACCCGCATGCGCTACCTCCACCCGGACGGCCGCCTCAACCTCGCCGACAACGGCGCCCCCGGCACCCAGCCCGAAGGCGACCGCCCCTGGTTCGAGATGCCCGACCGCGCCATGGCCGGCCAGCGCATCGTCTTCGGCCACTGGTCCACCCTCGGCCTCGTCCAGCGCGACGATCTCCTCGCCCTCGACACCGGCTGCGTCTGGGGCGGCCGGCTCACCGCCGCCCGTCTGCAAGCAGACGACGTGGAAATCATCGCCGTGGACTGTCCGGCCTATCGCAAGCCATGGTGATCAAACGATAGCGGAAACAACGTAACCGGTTTTCTGTTCTGCCCGGCTCATCGCAACTCGTGGCAAGGAAGAACCTGTCCCCAACAATTTTTTTCATCAGGGATTGAAACGCGACCTCCAGTCCTCACATCGGGCGCATCCGTCATCGAAACGGACATTCAATCCACCAGGAGGTCAATCATGAAGAACCGAAAAATCCTGCCCGCAGGCATCATCGCATTCCTGCTGGCCATCACGCTGACCATCGGCCAGACCGTATCGGCCGCACCGGCCAGCAGCAAGCCGACAACGAGCGAACCGGCGGATCGCACGGCCGGAAAAGCCGCCGAAGCCCGGGAGAGCATCCTCCAGGAAGCCGTGGCCGCACTGGCCCTGACCAAGCAGGCATTGCGGGATCTGGATGCCAACAAGCCAAAGGATGCCTTGTCCAAGCTGGCCATCGTGACCGGCAAGCTGGAAATTCTCGTCGCTGCGCATCCCGAACTGGGTCTTGCGCCCGTTGACGTCAAGGTACTGACCATCGAATTTCTCGGCTCCAGGGACGACGTGGAAAAGGCCGTCGAAAAAGCCGAGGATCTGCTGGAGGATCACAAGATCCAGGAAGCCCGCGAACTGCTCAACAGTCTTGCTAGCGAAATCGTCGTGCGCGTGGTCAACCTGCCGCTCGCGACCTATCCCCGACACATCAAGGAGATCGCTCCGCTGATCGAAGCCGGGAAGATCACCGAAGCCAAGACCGCGCTCGAAAACGTACTCGCAACGCTTGTGATCACCGACCATGTCTATCCGTTGCCGGTCATCCAGGCACGGGATATGCTCATCGAAGCCGCGCACATCGCCGGACTGGACAAGCCGAGCGACGCCGACAAGAAGCGTCTGTCGGAACTGCTGAAATTGATACGCGAGCGCCTGGAACTGGCCGAAGCACTCGGCTACGGCGACCACAAGACGTACAAGGATTTCTACGATACGCTGAAGAAAATCGAGAAATCGGTCAAGAAAGACAACAAGCAGAAAAAATCGCTCATCGACAAGCTGACGAACCAGATCAGGGACTATCTGCAGAAACGCTGAAGCCCGACGAAGGACGATCCGTAAGGATCGTCCTTCATTCCAGTCCGGATCCGTAGGGTGCGTTCGCGAAGCAACGCACCGACACATCAGGGACGAGTGGCGAGGAACGAGGGACGAGGAAAAACCGGTGCCAGGCTTTGATTGAGCAAATTGGGGCTGTGTAGCATATCGCACCTGTTCACGACTGGTGCGTTGCTTCGCGAACGCACCCTACGGATTTATTCGCGTTGATTCGCGATTCCATGCCTATAGCAACAATCCTTTGCGCCTCTGCGTCTTTGCGTAGGGTGTTTCATTCATTCAAGCCGTTGCTTCACGGCCTTGCACAGCTTTTCAAACCCGTTCCAGGATCACGAAACGGTATCCGTACGGATTCTTTTCGTCCGCTTCGTGATCCTCCCGAAACACCTCCCGCCACTGGCTGCGATCGAATTCGGGAAACCAGGCATCGCCCTTCACATCGGCATGCACGAAGGTCAGATAGAGCCGATCCGCCTGGGGCAACATCTGCTCGTAGAAGGAGGCCCCGCCGATGATCATGACTTCCTCCGCATCCCCCGCCGCGGCCAGCGCCTCGTCGATGTCGTGCACCACCACGGCGCCTTCGGCCCGGTAGTTCCGGTCCCGCGTAATCACGATGTTCAACCGTTCCGGCAACGGCTTTGACCCGAAGGACTCGAAGGTCTTGCGCCCCATGACGATGGGCTTGCCCAGGGTGTGCTGCCGGAACCACTTCATGTCCGCCGGCAACTTCCACGGCAGACGGTTCTCGATCCCGATCAC
>JALVBM010000326.1 GCA_027010665.1 Chromatiales bacterium | reverse complement strand
GCGCGCATCCTCGCCCTGGTGGTGGCCATCCTCACCTTCGTGCTGAGCCTGCCCCTGTGGACCGGCTTCCAGCTCGGCACTGCCGAGATGCAGTTCGTGGAACGCTCTGCCGAGCCCTGGATTCCGGCCTTCAACATCTACTACCACCTGGGTGTGGACGGCATTGCCATGCCGCTGATCCTGCTCACCACCTTCTCCACGGTGCTGGTGGTGATCGCCGGCTGGGAAGTGATTCAGAAGCGCGTGGCCCAGTACATGGCCGCCTTCCTGATCATGGAAGGCCTGATGAACGGCGTGTTCGCGTCGGTGGACGCCGCCCTGTTCTACGTGTTCTGGGAGGCCATGCTGATTCCGATGTTCATCATCATCGGCATCTGGGGCGGGCCCAACCGGGTCTATGCCACCATCAAGTTCTTCCTCTACACCTTCTTCGGTTCGGTGTTCATGCTGGTGGCGCTGCTGTATCTCTACAACCAGTCCGGCAGCTTCGCCATTCCCGACTACCACCAGCTGCCGCTGGGCATGAATGCCCAGATCCTGATCTTCCTGGCCTTCCTCATCGCCTTCGCGGTGAAGGTGCCCATGTGGCCGGTGCACACCTGGCTGCCGGACGCCCACGTGGAAGCGCCCACCGGCGGGTCGGTGATCCTGGCGGCCATCATGCTCAAGCTCGGCGCCTACGGTTTCCTGCGCTTCTCCCTGCCCATTACGCCCGATGCTTCCGGCGCCCTGGACTGGCTGATGATCAGCCTGTCGCTCATCGCCGTGGTCTACATCGGCTTCGTGGCCCTGGTGCAGGCGGACATGAAGAAACTGATCGCCTATTCGTCCATCGCCCACATGGGCTTCGTCACCCTCGGCTTCTTCCTGGCCTGGCGCATCCTCGACAACAGCGGCGATCTGCGCGGCGCGGCCATGGGCATCCAGGGCGGCCTGGTGCAGATGATCTCCCACGGTTTCATCTCCGGTGCCCTGTTCCTGTGCGTGGGCGTGCTCTACGATCGCATGCACAGCCGGGCCATCCGGGACTACGGCGGCGTGGTCAACACCATGCCGGTATTCGCCGCCTTCATGGTGCTGTTCGCCATGGCCAACTCGGGTCTGCCGGGCACCTCCGGCTTTGTCGGCGAATTCCTGGTGATCCTCAGCGCCTTCAAGGCCGACTTCTGGTTCGCCTTCCTGGCCGCCACCACGTTGATTCTCGGCGCGGCCTACAGCCTGTGGATGGTCAAGCGGGTGATCTTCGGCGACGTGGTCAACGAGCGGGTGGCAGCGCTCAAGGACATTAACGGTCGCGAGTTCCTGTTCCTGGCCCTGCTGGCGATCGCGGTGCTCGGCCTCGGCATCTGGCCGGCGCCGCTGCTCGACGTGATGGATGCCAGCATCACCCACCTGCTGCAGCAGATGATGACCAGCAAGTTATGACGAATCCGCGAGTCGAGACATGAGCTTCGAAATGCCCAACCTGCTGCCCGCCCTGCCCGAGATGTTCCTGCTCGGCGCCATCGGCTTCATTCTGGTCGCGGATCTGTTCATTCCCCAGCGCAGCCGCCTCATCACCTACCTGATGACCCAGACGGCGCTGGTGGTGACCCTGTTGCTGATCCTGATCTCTTTTGCCGGTGAACGGACGCTGATCCTGTCCGACACCTTCGTGCGTGACACCGCGGGCGATGTGCTCAAGATCGGCGTGCTGCTGGCGGCCTTCGTCACCTTCCTCTATGCCCGCGACTATCTGCGCCTGCGCGGCATGTTCCGCGGCGAGTTTCATCTGCTGGGCCTGTTCGGCGTGCTGGGCATGATGGTCCTGATCTCGGCCCACAGCCTGCTGACCATCTACCTGGGGCTGGAGCTGCTGTCCCTGTCCATGTACGCCATGGTGGCCCTGCAGCGGGATTCGGTGCCGGCCTCCGAGGCGGCCATGAAATACTTCGTGCTGGGCGCCATCGCCTCGGGCATGCTGCTCTACGGCATGTCCATGCTCTACGGCGTCACCGGCAGCCTGGATCTGGATACCATCGCCCGGACGCTGCAGGGCAGCGAGGCGCCGGGCGTGATTCTTTCCTTTGGCCTGGTGTTCGTGATCATCGGCGTGGCCTTCAAGCTGGGCGCGGTGCCCTTCCACATGTGGATCCCCGACGTCTATCACGGCGCCCCGACGGCCGTGACCCTGTACCTGGGCGGGGCGCCCAAGATCGCCGCCTTCGCCATGCTGCTGCGCCTGTTGGTTGAGGGCATGCCGGGCCTGCATGAACACTGGCAGGCCATCCTGGTGGTGCTGGCGGTGCTGTCCATGGCCGTGGGCAACGTGCTCGCCATCGCCCAGACCAACATCAAGCGCATGTTCGCCTATTCCACCATCTCTCACGTGGGTTTCCTGATGCTGGGCGTCCTCACCGGCAGCGCCGAGGGCGTGGCCTCGTCCATGTTCTACACCCTGGCCTATGTGCTCATGGCCGTGGCCGGCTTCGGCATGATCCTGTTCCTGAGCCGCGAGGGCTTCGAGGCCGACCGCCTCGACGACTACAAGGGCCTCAACCAGCGCAGCCCGTGGTATGCGGCCATGATGCTGATCATCCTCTTCTCCATGGCCGGGGTTCCGCCGTTCCTCGGCTTCTGGGCCAAGCTGGCCGTTCTGGAGCAGGTCGTTGATGCCGGCATGATCTGGCTGGC
>JALVBM010000325.1 GCA_027010665.1 Chromatiales bacterium | reverse complement strand
CTGTTCGTGATCGCCGCCCCCCTGACCCTGGTATCCGACGAACGAAGACAACAGGGCATAACGGTCATCATCGCCGCCACGCGGCGTCTGCCGCCGGACGGCCTCGATCCGCGCATCAAGAGCCTCAACTATCTCAATCATATCCTGGCGCGCATCGAGGCCAACCGGGCCGGGGCCGACGAAGCCATTCTGCTCAACCATCGCGGTCTCGTGAGCGAAGGCAGCGCGGACAACCTGTTCGTGGTGAAAAACAATTGCCTGCTGACACCCCCGGTCATCGATGGCGCCCTGGACGGCATCACCCGATCCTGGGTCATGACCCAGGCCCGGGAACTGGGAATTCCGGTGGCGGCGCGCAGCCTTTCGGCCTTCGATCTCTATACTGCGGACGAATGTTTCCTCACGGGTACCGGGGCCGAACTGATCCCGGTGCGGAACATCGATGGTCGTGAACTTCCGGGCTGCCCTGGCCCCGTCTTTCGTACACTGGCTGACGCCTTCCGCGAAGCGGTCGGGGGCGCTTCCTGACAGGATATCCTCCCGTGACGGCCCTTCACGGGGTTCGCACTTTTGCTACAGTAACGGTCGAGCCCCGGCAAACACTTCATCGCGCATGGCTCACCACATGCACGCCTGGCGATCAACGCGAGAAAACGGTTTCATGCTGATCAACATTCTTCTGGGCCTTTCCGTCATGCTGCTGTGCCTGCTGTTGCAGATCGTCCTGCTGTTGACGGCCGTCCGCTACTACAAGCGCAACGAACATCTCGTGCGCAATCCTTCCTTCCTGGCCGGTGTGACCGTGACCACGGGCCTGATGATTCTGCTGGTGTTGGGCAATCTCGGCCAGATTGCCGTCTGGGCCGGCCTGTTCGTGCATCTGGGCGAGTTCGAGCGTTTCGCCGACGCCTTCTATCACTCGGCGGTGAACTTCGCCACGCTCGGGTACGGCGACGTGGTCATGTCGCCACGACACCGGTTGCTGGGGCCGCTGGAGTCGGTCAACGGCATCGTGATGATCGGCATTTCCACGTCGGCGTTTACCGCCGCCCTGCAACGCATCATGCGCAACGCCCGTCGCGCGAAACGTCTCTGATCCCCCGGTCTGGTCGTTCGTTGGACAGGTCCGGCCGGGCTGGGGTATCGTTGCCCGAACCCGTCACGGCACCACTCTGCCATGGAATCGCGCACCCAACCCGCCAATTCGCCCAGTCTGCTGATGCAGGGTGCCGCGCTGGTGGTGATCATCGCCGGCCTGAAGGCTGCTGCCCCGGTCCTGGTTCCCTTCCTGATGGCCGTGCTGGCGGCCTTTCTGGCCATGCCGCCCCTGCTCTGGCTGCAATCGAAGGGCCTGTCCCGCTGGCTGTCCCTGACCATCATCATTCTCGTGGGATTGTTGCTGGACGTGCTGATCGTGGTCTTCTTCGGCTCCACCCTGAAGGAATTCGGGCAGGGCTATCCCGACTATGTCCAGCGACTGCAGGAAAATACCGTCCGGCTCGAGGACTGGCTGCATTCACTGGGCATCACGGTGCCGTCCGACTTCTTCGATCGCGCCATGGAAGTGTTCGATCCCTCTGCCATCATGCAACTGGTGGGCGGCCTGTTCAGCAGCGTCGGCAATGTCCTGACCAATGCCTTCTTCATCTTTCTGACCACGGTCTTCATTCTCATCGAGGTGCCCTCCTTTCCCGCCAAACTGAAGCGTATCGGCACCCATCCGGAACAGACGCTGAATCGGGTACACGTGTTCGGCCAGAACCTCATGCGCTATCTGGCCATCAAGACCACCATCAGCCTGGTCACCGGTGTGTTGATCGCCGTGTGGCTGGCCAGTATCGGTGAAGACTTCGCCCTCCTCTGGGGCCTGCTGGCCTTCCTGTTCAACTTCGTGCCCAACATCGGCTCCATCATCGCGGCGATTCCGGCGGTGCTGCTGGCCCTGGTCCAGGGCGGCCTGCAGATGGCCCTGCTGGCCGCCGGCGGCTTCCTGGTGGTCAACGTGGTGATGGGCAACATTCTCGAGCCCCGGGTCATGGGCTACGGACTGGGCCTGTCGACCCTGGCGGTGTTCCTGTCCCTGATCTTCTGGGGCTGGGTGTTCGGTCCGGTGGGCATGTTGCTGTCGGTACCGCTGACCCTGTTGCTGAAGGCGGTGCTGCAGAGCCGGCCCGAAACCGAATGGATCGCCATCCTGCTCGGGCCGGGTGATGCGGAGAAGATGCCGCTGGACAAAAGCGCCGCGCCGTGAATCAGGCGGCGTCGGACGACCCGGTCGTGTCGGGTTTACTGTCTCCGGTCGTGGCCGGTGAACGGGCGATGACGCGCAGGGCCCGATCGGCACCATCCAGGACAGCAAGCAGCAGCGGCGCCAGATAGGCCCGCCCTTCGGGACTCATGGCCCAGGGCAGGACGGACAACAGTGCCGGCTTCCAGCGCCGTTGACCCGCAAGCCCCAGCAGGGGGCTGATGTCGATGCCCGGATCGGCTTCCCGCAGGCGTGCCTTGGCCGTGGCCACGTCCAGTTGCGGATCGGCCGGATGGCGGCCCCTGGCGACGGCGCGAAAACGCCGGCGCGCTTCCTCGGCACTCAGCGGTTCAGCCATCGGGCAATCCCGAGCAGCACCAGGGCCAGCACCAGCGCCAGCAGCGACATGAGAAACGCGGTCACCGGTGGCGTGAACCAGGTGAGCAGCATCTGGTAGACGCCCCACAGAAAGAAGCCGACGGCCACGCCGCCCACCACCATGGCCAGCACCACGACTCCCAGGCTCAGACCCAGATCCATGGCCGACTGGCGCAGCTGCCGGCCTTCGGCTTCGAGCAGATCGAGAAAGGCGATGACGAGATCGGAAATCGTGGTCTTCATGGCGGCGTCCTAGCGAAACACGCCGGTGATGCGCGCCAGCAGATAACCGGCGCCGAAGGCCACGCCCAGGCTGAGCAGCGGATGGGCTTCCACGTCCTGCGCCAGCCGCTCGGCCGCCGCCTTGCCGCTTTCGCGCAGGTCTTCGAGCTTGCGCTGCAGGGCTTCGAGATCACCGGCGGCTTCGTCCGTTGCGCCTTCCGCGGTGGCGTGCTCGCGATCCGCTGCCTGGCGTTCTTCGAGCACGCTCTGCAGATTGCTGGTCAATGCGGCCATCTCGGCGCGCAGGGCTTCGAGCTGCGCCTTCAGTTCGCGGATCTCATCGTCCTTTGTCGCGCGCGTCGTCATTCTGCCCTCCCCGGCAAGCACAGCGGATGACGCCATCCGCCCGATCAGGTTGTCTACGGGCAAATTACGCCGTTCGGCGCGAAGGTGTCAAGCGAGGGAAGAGACCGGCGTCCGTGTCCGGGTGTCCGGGATTCAGACGCCGCAGGTGCCGGTATCCCAGCCGAAGAATCGGCTGTGGGCCTTGCGATACAGCCAGACCCCGGCAAAGATGCCGATGCCGGTCAACACCGCCGGCAGGGCACCCATGCCGAGCTGGACGAATACCAGGCTCGGACAGGCACCGGTGATGGCCCAGCCGAATCCGAACAACATGCTGCCGGGAATGGTACCGGGCTGAATGATCTTGTGCTGGGGCGGGATGCGACGGTTGAGCAGGAAATAGACCACCATGGTCAGCGCCACCGAACCGGCGAAGGTGTAGAGCATGCGCAGATCGGCAAAGATGAACATCTTGTGCAGTTCATCGTAGTCGGCAAAGCCGATACGGGTGAGCACGCCGCCGAAGACCAGACCGACGACGCCGTAGGCCAGATGCTGTTTCACGCGCCGCATGTTCATCGGATCATCACCTCCATCAGCAGGGACAGGAAGATGGCACTGGCCATGAACACGGCCGTGGCCAGCAGGCTGGCCGGCAACAACCGGGCACAACCGGACAGACCATGGCCGGAGGTGCAGCCACCGGCCATCTGGGTGCCGAAGCCGACCATCATGCCGCCGATCAGCAGCGCCAGCCACACTTCCCACAGGGATCCGAAGATGCGGGTATGGGTGTCGCTGAGGTCCAGCCGCAGTTCGAACTGGCCGTTGAACCAGGCCACCAGGAAGGCGCCCAGAAACATGCTGAGCAGGAAGACCAGATGTGCGGTCCAGGGCGTGGCCGATTCCAGTTCGCCGATGTCTGCGGCCTTGCCCCCGGTATCGCCTTCCTTCTCGGCCTGCAGTTCCCTGATGGCGTCCTCGCCGAACTCGGCCAGGGTCTCGGCCATGAAGGCGTTCTCCATGGCCTCCGTGTCTTCCACCAGGGTTTCGGCCGCCTTTTGCTGCTCGCGGTTCTCCTTCCAGGCCACCACCTTGGCCCAACTGCCGGAGACGCCGAGCAGGCGCCCGATCAGCAACAGGTAGAGAATGCTCACCCCGCCAAGGCCGAGGGCACCGAGCCACCAGGGCCAGTATTCAGTCATCGCGTTCACCTGTCACGTCCCGCCTCAGGAGGTGGCGGTCTTGAAGGGATTGAGCCGCCGCAGGAAACCGACGATGCTGGAGGTTTCCTTTTCCCCGGCCTCGTCGTCGCTCTCCGCCCCGTCTTTCCCCGCTGCGGGGCTAGCGTACTCGTCCGGGGAATGGGCCTGCATGGCCTGCTCGATGAGCGCCGCGCATTCGGCATGACCGGCGGCCGTGGCCAGCTGCAGCGCCGTCTGCCCGTCCTTGTTCTTGCGATAGGGATTGGCGTTCTGCGCCAGCAGGAACTCGACGATGTCCGCATGGCCCAGCGTGGCCGCGGCCATCAGGGGCGTGCAACCGTCGCTCAGGCTGGCTTCGGTGTTGGCCACGCCGGTCTTGAACATGGAGCGAATCAGTGGCAGGCGGTGTTTCTGGATGGCGTTGAACAGCGCCGCGGCGTTGATCTCGTCCTTGCTGCGCGGCGCCAGTTGCTTGCCGTTGGGCAGCAGGGTCAACGGTACCGGCTTGCCCTCCTTCGAAAGGGCATAGCGGGCGCACTTTTCGTACTGGCCTTCGCAAAAATGCTGTTTCCAGAGCTTCAGCGCCGGCTCCATGGCCATCAGCGGATACAGTTCACATGACGAAGAATGACTGCAGGACATCGGACCCTCTCGCAAGATGAAATACGGATTGCCTGGCGACCGGCACCGGGAAGGCCCCGGGACGAGCGCTGATCTGATGGTATGTATCGGCAGGCAACAAGCGTGACTTTAGTTCCCGCGCGTGTTCGTCGGAGATATATTCTGTTGTTTTTCAGTATGTTGCGCGGCATACAACCAATGGACTACCCTGTCCGGCGCCGATCACGGACTGTGATCGGTTTCACAAAATAGCGCAAAACGTTGGGGGATGCCAGCAGGCGGGATTCAGGTGTCGCCGGTCGGCGATGAAAGCGGCTGCATGATGCGCTGGATGTCCTTCAGGCGGCGCACCCAGGGTTTCCACTTGCGCAGTTCCTCGGGCAGATCACCAATGGCGGCCCTGGCCTCGGAGACGGTGGGATAGGCACCATAGACAAGGGCATACCAGTCCTGGCCGTCACGCCGGTTGCGGTAATAGCCACCCTGCCCCTCGAGATGATTCTCGCGGTAGTACTTCTCGATCACCCGGCGGTTGGTGCTGCTGGCGAGTTGCAGGGTGTAGTGGCGTGGATTCTGCTGGCGGATCCAGTCGTCCGGGGTGATGATCACCAGTGCCCGCGCGCCGGGCGCCGGCTTGACGGCCACGGCCTGCAGCCGGTTGTAGGCCTGCACCAGGCCATGGCGGGCCGCCTCCCGCAACCAGAGATTCACCTGGGCCGGATCCCCGCCCTGCCTCTCGAGGGCCAGAGCCAGATCGTAGGCCGCCACGGGATCACCGCCCCGGGCCGGCGCAGTGAGCCAGGCCACGGCCGCATCGGTCTGTCCGGTATCCAGGGCCTCGAGCGCCGGTGACAGATCGGCCGCCGGCAGGGGCGAGCCAGCCAGCAGCAGGGCGAACAGCCACCATCGTCGGGGCGTGCGGGGTGAGCGGGGCATCTCCTGATGGCGAGTGTCGTCCATATCTCCCTCGGCGTCCCGGGTTCAGCAGGCTTGCGGGCAGGCCTCGTCGATGTCGAAGGACATGGGCCGCAACAGATCCAGCCAGTCGTGGAGCAACAGGTTGGTCTGGCGTTTTTCGTCCGGGTGGAACATGCGCGCGTTGGGATAGGCATAGCGGCCTCGCAGGCGGCGCTGATCCTGATAGCGAATCACTTCCGCCACCCGGGCATCGTGATACAGGCGCACGTGGAACTCGACGGCCTGCAGGAAACTGGAGGCTGTACCGAAGTCGTGCCGCAGTTCGACCACCTGGGTATAGGGACTGTTCTCCACCAGCCGTACCGTGACCCGATCGGTCCCGTGCACCGCCTCGGCCCGCTGACCGGGCAGCGCCTCGCGGCCGAAGGGCAGCCAGCGCAGCAGCAGGCGGTAGTTCTTCTCGTACACCCACATGGGCGCACGGCGGCGATGCTGTTCGATGGTATGGCTCATGGGTGCTCGCAGGGTTGGCGAAGCCTGTCCGTTACATCGGCCGGGCGGCAGGGTCACTTGAATGCCCGGACAGGGCCGGTGTCGGGACGTCTGTCGAGTGTAGCGAGGGGGAG